>CAILRB010000049.1 GCA_903836465.1 uncultured Chlorobiaceae bacterium | reverse complement strand
CTTTCTGATTGTCAAGTCCCCACGCATGGGGAAAAGATAATATTAGTGCGGAAACTGACGAATCGGAAAAACTTAACTATAAGAGAATAAATGAGTTGTGTTTTTGACTTTGAGATATTTCAAAAAGTGGCAGAACTCAGGATAACATGCACCACGTCCGCTGCCAAGCAGGGTCAGATGGCCGCATTTAACCAGGTTTCGGAAGGAGAAGTGAACGCCACAAAAGAGTTCCCTATATCATCTTTTGGTGGCGGTATATCGATGACAACGGGCGGTATTATTTCAGGAAGATAAGGGTTTTGGCAATTTTGTCTCGCAATTCAGGCGACACCGCTGCTTCATCAGCATACGTTTTCCATTGTGCTACCGTTGCATTGATTTCGTCAATTGCCTCTGTTGCTTTTTTATTGTTGATGGATTTGCCCATGATCAAAAGATCCTCTTTTGTAATGTTCGTTCGTTTCCCGTTGATGCTCAAGGCATGCTGACTTACCCATTGATGATTTGGCTGCCAGGCATGGCAGACATCGTAAGCTGGCGCCAGTTCCCATTTGGCATCTTTCTTTAACCGGAACGAAAAGTTTTTGGTATGGTCGTCGCAGTTTCGTGCGGCCACGTTAAAAACCATTCTTCTGAACATTTGCTCTGCGTCAGGGTAGGGGAGTTTCAATTCACGCATGGTTTGAAATAGCTGCTCATAGCTGAAACTCATGACTGAGTTGTAGTCAAAGTGCTTCAATGCGCAGAAGGTTTGAATGTGGTGTTTCGTTGAACCGCCTTCTCTGTCGAAGCGTTTGGTCATAAAGTGCGCTTTTCCATTTTCTTCCAGCAATCGGGATGGCATCATGGTTATTCCGCAGGCCGTTGCCATCTTGTAATACGCCATTTCCACCCTTCCATAGCCATGACTGGCTCCCAATTGCACATCACTCACTCCGTCCAGTTTTACAAGCCAATGCTCGAAACCCTTGGGGGCATTGGTCTGGCCTGAGCGCACTTCTCCTGTTTTTACGTTGTATGCAATCACAGCCTTTGGTCTTGCGCCACCAGCCGAAGTCCCTATACGAAGAAGTTCCGATATCGCCTTTTTTTCATCCGCTTGCAGGTTGGCCGTAAAGGCCTCTTTTTTGAAGAGCATGTTTTTTGCAATCTCCACCAGAGTCTCTATCTCGACGGAAAAGGTTCTTTTGCTCTCTTTCCAGGTCGCCGGTTCGAACTCCAGAGCACCCATACCCCGGGTGCCGATAAAGCAAAGCATCTCCACCGGATTCATGCTGTTCTGTGGGCGGCCTTGCTGTGCTAACCAGAGGTTGATCAACTCATTTCCATATCTGTCGGGCAGGACGTCGGCGAGTAATCCCGGCAATCCTTTGAAGGTATCGAGGGCTGGGTCGGCCTTTTTACGCAAGGCAGGAAAGGCAAAGGTGCTCTTGGCGGCGGAGAGGGGCATGTGGAGAGGCGCAAGATCCCATCCTTTCGACTTGAATCTGGCAGCATATTCAAACGTAGCCAAGCCGGAGACTTCGTCCCAAGCCACAGCGCCAGCCAATTCCCCCCATATTTTAACTTCCGCTACGTTCATTCTTTACCATTCATGTTCCGTTGTATCGTCGCCCTGTTTTCCTCTTGCTCTTTGTCTTTTTTCTTTCTGCATTTTAGCCAGCGCCAATGGACTGATGCGCTGCTCAACCACAAAAGCCCCCATTACCTGCAACTGGTCCAATACTCTTAGTACCTGAATTAAGGTGGTCAGGGTAACCGTTTCACCCCGTTCCAGTAAACTCAGGGTTGACCGACTGATACTGGCCGCATGAGCAAGCGCATCCTGGGTTTTGTTCTGCTCCAGGCGATGGTGCCGCACAAACGCCCCGATATGTTCGGTCAGCGCCTTGTCACTCATTGACGCCCAGTCGGTGAATGATGTTTCAGTCATAAAGCTCTTATTTGCCCGCTAATGCATGAATTGCCACTCAAATATACCGGTATTTGAACAGAAATCAAATTAGGTGAATGGCTTATCATTCGCTATCGATAATAGCTGCCTTATTGCATGAGTAATAAGGCATTAAGGGCAATAAAATGTAATAGCGTTCGCGTTTTGATTTTTGGATGCTTAATGGCGGCCACTGTTCATAAAAGACTTCACCTCCACTGCTGTGCAGGATCAGATGACCCCGTTTGAGCAGATTTTGGAAATGTACCTTCAGGTTGTTGCGACTGACGTCAGTCAGTTTCTGCTATTGACTTGTGCATCTATCGTAAGGTTCATCTGTTCCTTTAGAATCCTCAATCGTTCAGCCGCCTCCGGATCGTCTAAAGCTTCCTGCAGCCTCAATACTGCGCTTTTTGCATAAAAACCGCCTTTCGGCTCCAACTGCATGCGCTTTTCGGTCACTCCGATTTCAATGCTGGCAAGTTCTACAACTTCCAGAAGCTCTTCTGAAAGTGTCGGGTCTTTTCTCATCATCTTCAGGGCGTTATAAGCCTCTTTGTACTGCCCGGCCTCAATCTGGTTAATAATGTTTTTTAGTGGTGTGCTCATGGTTTTATTGCTCTTTTTTATACTTTTTTAATGGAAGCTCCGGCTTTTGCCTGATACTTTTCTCCATCAGGTCATGCCTCCATAATTTTCATCCGCTTAGCCAACTGTATGAAATATAAATCTTCAGCGGCTTAAAATCCTGCACAAATCTTGAAATATTATCAACAAGTCAATGAAAGATCCAGAGATCCGATTTTTTTGGTTAAAAATTCCCGAAACTCCTCTTCAGGAGATTTACCTCTTGCTTTCACTGAAATAGATAACTATCATTGATGGTTATCTATTGTTTTATTAAGACAAGGAGAAGTATGGATACAGCGCGCATTTTTCCATCCGGTCGGAGTCAGGCCGTTCGTTTACCAAAGAAGTACCGGTTCAAAGGCAAAGATGTTATGATCAAACATTTCGGTAATGGTGTGTTGCTGTTGCCGATTGATACATCGTGGACAATGCTCGAAGCCTCTTTGCAGGAATTTGAACCGGGTTTTATACTAAAGAGAGAACAACCTGAAGAACAGCGACGGGAGGAGATTGTTCCGTGAGCTACCTTCTGGATACCAATATCTGCATCTACATCATCAATGCTCGACCACCGCATGTACTGGAACGGTTCCGGCAGGTGACCATTGGCGATGTCGGTATTTCAAGCATTACTGCCGCTGAACTGGCGTTTGGCGTTATAAAAAGCGGTTCGGAAAGAAATCGTCGGGCTCTTAAAATGTTTTTCGCTTCACTCGAACTTTTTCCTTTTGATGCTACAGCTATCTGGCATTATGGTGAAATACGGAGTGGCCTTGAACAACGGGGAAAATCAATCGGAGCGCTTGATACCATGATTGCGGCTCACGCGAAGGCACTGAATGCCGTGTTGGTCACCAATAACGGCAGAGAATTCAGTCGGGTAGAGGGATTGATCATTGAAAATTGGGCAGAATGATGTGAGGACACTGAACCACATCACGGTCGTTCTCTCCGGCATCGCGGCGCTACCTTATGGTGAGTCAGACAATGCATTGAAACCGGACACCACATCAAACAACTCCTCATCAATTCCTGACTGACGTCGGTTATTATAAAGTCTTGACAGCTCTTCGAGCATGTTGTCAATATTTTTTTCTGCTCGTTGCATGGCAGACAATCTACTTGCATTTTCGCTGGCTAATGATTCCGCGCATGCCCTGAAGAGTGAAACAAAAAGATATTCTCTGACGAGAGCCCATCGAACAGTATTCGAACCACTCAGCATCTCTGGAAGAGCTTTTGTCGGCCAGACCGTACTGCGGATCTCCCTCTCCCAGGTTACATCAAGTGGAAGTAAGCGTTTTGAAAGAGAGTGATAAATCTCCCCGCTTTCAGGGCTGTTATAGAAAAGGTAAAGCTGGATCATCGCTTCTTTTTCAAGAAGTTTTTCAACTGCGGCTAACAGGGTTCCAACAAGAGGCGCAATAGCATTGACGGAACCCGGAACAGTATAGAGTTCTTCCTGTTGATAACCTGCATCTCTTAATCTGGACTGAATTCGTTCGCCGACAGCAAGGATCATGTTTTTGCCTGATAACTCTTCAAGCTTATGTTGAACAACTTTGCCAAGCTGATCATTAAAAGAGCCAACAAGGCCCTGATCAGAGCCAAACACAATAGATTATAGTCAGAAGCGTTTTATTTTCGGCTTTTACGAGAGGTGAATACTGACTGTTCATGCCAGGCATGCAAGCTGAAAGACCCAGTTCGATGGTATGATAATAATCAGCCAAGGCTCGGACTGCCTCCTCATATTGTCTGATATTCGAGGCTGCCAACATTTTCATGGTACGAACAACCGAGCCCAATGTTTTGGCTTTTCCGATTTTCTGATGAAAGGCCTCGATGGTTTCAATCATTGTTTATCCCGGAATTGTTTCATTGCCGAATCTGCGGCCTGCAACATGGCATCGTGGTCTGCTGCTGAAAGTTCTTTGTTTTCAACAATTCTCTGGACAAGGTCAGCATCCGCAAGGTCAAGGCTTGCGTTGCCCACCTTTACCATTGCAGGGTGCACCTTCTCAAGAGCTATTGTGTCAAAATAACCCTCTGCCAGGGCAAGCAGCACCATGAGCTGTTCAGGGGCCGAAAACAAAAAAAGCTCATCCTGTTTGAAGCACTCACGAATCCTTTCACCATGGTTGATGATCTTCCTGCTGGCTTCATCAAGTCTTGTACCGAAACGGGAAAAACTTTCCAGCTCCTCGAATTGCACATAATCAAGCTTGAGACTGCTGGTCACGGAACTGTATGCCCTAAGCTGCGCCTTGCCGCCTACCCGTGAAACGGATTGAGCGATATCAACGGCGGGGAGTATTCCAAGTTCGAAAAGAGTCGGTGAAAGATAGATTTGCCCATCAGTAATTGAAATCAGATTGGTTGGAATGTAGGCTGATATATTCTGCTCCTGAGTTTCTATGATCGGTAATGCCGTAAGAGAACCGCCTCCCAGTTCATCCCGCAAATGAGTCGATCTTTCAAGAAGACGGGAGTGGAGATAAAAGATATCTCCCGGAAAAGCCTCTCTTCCGGGAGGTCTTTTCAAGAGAAGTGAAAGTTCACGATAAGCACGGGCATGATTGGTTAAATCATCATACACAATGAGGACATCATCTCCCCGTTCCATAAAATATTCAGCTATACTTGTCGCAGCAAAAGCCGATATATACTGAAGACCTGACGGATCATTCCCTTCGGTAACCAGGACGATGGTATATTCCATAGCGCCTTTTTCACGAAGTTCAGCAACAACTTTTGCAACAGCAGAAGCTCTCTGACCTATAGCGCAGTAGACACAGAGAACATGCTTTCCGCGTTGATTAAGTATTGTCGATATGGCAACAGCACTCTTGCCCGTCTGTCGGTCTCCGAGAATCAGCTCACGTTGTCCCATCCCGACAGGAATCAAGGCATCAATAACCATTATTCCAGTCTGAAGCGGCTCAGTTACTGGAGCTCGATCCATAATATGGGGAGCCATCCGTTCAAGAGGCAAGCGCTCAGAACAGTTCAGAGGGCCACGGCCATCAAGTGGCCTGCCAAGAGGATCGAGAACACGGCCTATCAGGGCATCACCGACTGGCACATCCATTACCCGACCGGTTCTCTCAGCCTTGTCGCCTGCCTGAAGTTTTGAGTAATCTCCCAAAAGAACGACTCCGATTTCATCAGGATCGATATTAAAGGCTATTCCATAAACATCTTCGGGTAATTTAACCAGCTCATCAAATTCAACTCCTGGAAGGCCGCTGATCTTGGCAATTCCGTTCAAAACGGTAGTAATGACACCGGATTCAACTGGTTTCAAACCGGCTGAATACAATTGCCTTGATTTCTCGATAGTACTCAGCGCTTTATCAAGAGAGGTTTTGAGCAGGTTGTTTATCATGAACATTTTCTTTCTTGTCCCTCTCAAGGGAAACTTCTGCTGTTAGTTGAAGGGCATCCAGATATGCTTTGATATTCCATGAAATGCTGTGACCATTCATGCTCAATTCAAGCCCGCTGATCAGGTTGGGATCGGTTTCAAACAATATATTGGCATCAATGGAAAAGACATCCATAACAGCTTTATTGACGATCTCGCGTTGCTCCTGTGTCAAACTGAAGACACTTCGGATAATCGGAGGATGGCTGCTTTGACGAAACGATCTTGTCATTACCCCAATATCAGCCTTTTCGATTTTCCGCAGACGTTCACAGAATACCTTGACCATACAATCCTCCAGAGAAACATCGGCAAGTTCTTCCAAGACTTTTTTCGCAAGAGAGAATACTTCGGTACTGATACGGCCAATAATTTCCTGCTGGAGATTTATCTGTTCATGGTGTAACGATTCCTCAAGTCTGGCACGCAGGTTATCGTATTCTTTTCGGGCATCAATGAGTAGTTCGGCTTTCTTGTCATCAGCCGCTTTTGTGGCCTGCTGCATAAGGAGCATCCGCTGCTTTTCGAACTCGACATTCTTTTGCCTCCATTCCGACATACTCTGTTTCGCTTCATTCTCAACGACAGTTGCATGTTGCAGTTCAGATGCAATTTTTTTCTCACGCGCATCAAGGGCAGTCACTATCGGATGATAGAGAAAGCGTTTCAGCAACCAGGCAAGAATCAAAAAATTAACGAGCTGCGCAATCAAGGTAAACCAGTCAATCAGCATGGTTCAGTGTCCTCCAGCATGAGCAATCACATAATTCCAGAACGGGTTGGCAAAAATAAGAATCATCGAAATCACCAGACAGTATATCGCCACTGATTCAATCATGGCAAGCCCGACAAACAATGTTCGGGTTATCGTTGCAGAGGCATCTGGCTGCTGGGCCAGCGATGTTAATGCCGACGCAACGGCCCTGCCTTCACCCAGTGCAGGAGCTATACAGCCGATGCCCGTAGTCAGCCCGGCGGTAATAATAGATGCAACAGCAATAATGCTCAGAATGTCCATAGGGTCTCCCGTTTGATGTTAAACAGTTTCTTCATCCCGTGTCCTCGTCGCAGCGGCTATATAGACCGTAGCCAGAATAGTGAATATATAAGCCTGAACCATGCCGGTCAAAAGTCCCAGAATGCTCATAAGAACTGGAAAAACAAGCGGAGCGATGGTCAGGAGAATAGCAAGAATCATAGCGCCGCTCATCATATTACCGAATAAACGGACAGCAAGGGCCAGAGTTCTGGAGAATTCGCTGATAATATTGAAGGGAAGCATGATAACCGTTGGTTTAAGGTAGGATTGCAAGTAAGTGCCCAGACCCTGTTCACTGATGCCGAAGAGTGGCACAGCAATAAAGACAGAGAGAGCAAGAGCTGCCGTCGTGGAAAGCGAACCCGTTGGAGGTTCATACCCGGGGATGACCGTACACAGGTTTGCCATTGCAATAAAAAGAAAAAGTGTCGCAAGGTAGGGGAGATATCTTGCCGGGTTGCGTAGTCCAACCTCTTCAAATTGCTGAAGAAAAAAGGTTACAAGAATTTCAAGAAAACTCTGCCATCTTGAAATATGGATGCCGCCTGACAGTTTTCTGGTCATAAATGCGGAACCTCCTACGAGGATCAGTATCAAAGCCCATGTCGTAAGAATTGTCAGATTGAGCTTGACAAAACCATAGTGCCATACAACAACATCATCACTGGTCAGATGCATGATTTGGACTCCTCTTGACGCCTCTCTTTTGTAAACATGACAACAAAAATCCGGGCTGCGATAAATCCTCCAGAACAGAAGAGCAGGCGTTTCAGGCTCGTACCTGCAAGCACATAAAATCCTGCCAGCGTTATGGATGTTCTTGATACCATACTGATCAAAAACCAAACCCAGGGACGTTTAGACACCAGGCATTTTACTACCGTCAGCCATAGCCCTCCAAAAAACAAGACACCAAGAAAAAAACCACCGGCTATCGCTTCGCCAATTTCAATGATCTCACTCATCTGATCGATCCTCATTATGCATATCCTTGTTTTCCTCCGCAACCCAGTGCCAAGCGTTCAAACAGCCAATGAACAGGCCTGTTACAAGCAGCATAAGTGTCCATGAACGCTCTCCCGGATAATGATTATCGAGCCATACTCCCAGCATTATTCCAATGATCATGGGAATGACCACTGACCAGCCGACAAGACCAAACACAGCAAAACCTGACCAGATATTTCTGATGGCCCGTTTTTTTGCCTTAAGCTTTTGGTGTTCCTGAATTCCAACCTTTTTGCTTAACGGGGTACCATCTTCCCCAAGTTTTTTTTCCTCTTTTTCATTCATGATGAAATTCCGCATACCTGCGAATAAAGCTGCTTTCAAGTTTTGCAAGAGAGCTGCGTAAAGTGCGCTCCCTTTCATCAAGATTCAGAAAGTCATGTTCTACTGCTTCCTGAAGTTGACCGAGTTCAAACCCTCCCAGAGCATGACGAACAGAAATAACAACCTTAGGTCCCGTTTTAACCATCACTCCCTGATCAACCGCGATATAGGTCTCACCATCATCCCTGGTTTCATACATCAGAATGCCAGGAACAAGCGGAGCAATGCAATCAAGCCGGTTTGGCAAAAAACCATAAAAACCGTTCGGCGTCTCGGCAACGATTCTCGACACCAAATCCTTCCTGGCAAACACGCGAAAAGGAACAAGGATTTCCAGATCCATAAATGCTGCTGTCATAACGTTGTTTTATTCATGCCTGGAACCGGTTAGGGGTTTTATTATTGTTATTTTCTTTATCGATGGAGCCACTCTCTTCTTTTTTCTTCACTTCATCAATATTTCCAATCATATAGAGCGCACGTTCAGGATAACTCGCAAATTCATCACGAAGAATTCGTTCACACCCGTCAAGAGTCTCGCTCAGTGGAACAAGCTTGCCTGACATACCGGTAAACTGTTCAGTAGTAAAAAAAGGTTGCGTAAAAAATCTCTCCAGCCTCCGGGCCCGGGCAACAAGTCGACGATCCTCCACAGAGAGCTGTTCCAGCCCAAGCATGGCAATAATATCCTTGAGCTCTGAATACTGTGCCAGAATTTTCCTGATATCACGCGCAAGCTGATAATGGCGATTGCCGATAATACTGGCACTTGCCATTTTAGAGCCCGATAACAATGGATCAATTGCAGGGAAAAAACCTTCACCGGCCCTCTTTCTTGAAAGAACCAGTGATGCTGACAGATGGGAAAATGTATGGACAGCAGCAGGGTCTGTAAAATCATCCGCAGGAACATAAACGGCCTGAATCGATGTGATTGCTCCGGTATCAGTGTTGGCGATACGCTCTTCAAGCTTCGACAGCTCAGTGCCCATGGTAGGCTGATAGCCCAGTCGTGATGGCATCTGGCCCATCATACCGGATATTTCAGAACCTGCCTGGATAAATCGGAAAATATTATCGACAAGCAAAAGGACATCCTTGTGTTGACTATCCCTGAAATATTCTGCCATTGTTAAAGCAGCATGACCAACCCGAAAACGGCTGCCAGGGGGTTCATTCATCTGACCGAAAACCATCACCATATTCTTCAACACGCCAGCGGCATTCATATCCCGATACAGCTCTTCGCCTTCACGGCAACGCTCACCTATTCCGCAGAAAATGCTTACACCGCTTCGATTGCTCACCATATTATGGATCATTTCAGTCAAAAGAACAGTTTTCCCAACTCCAGCTCCACCGAAAAGACCAGCTTTTCCCCCTCGTTCCAGGGGAACAAGCAAATCGATAATCTTTATTCCAGTTTCAAAAATTTCAGAGTGAGTAGAGCGTCTTGCGAAAGGTGGTGGATTTTGATGAACTGACCTCCATTCCACCTCATGAAGCGGTCCAAGGCGGTCAATGGTGTTACCAAAAACATCGAACATTCTTGACAGAATCGCATTACCGACCGGTACTTGCAAGGGATTTCCAGTATCTTTTACGGTCATGCCGCGACAAATTCCTTCGGTGCCGGTCATAGCAATTCCCCTTACATGACGAGAATCCAATTGAGTAAGCACTTCTATTTTTACATCAAAATCCCTGCCTGTAAGTAATATGGTATAAATAGAAGGAAGAATATTGTCAAACCTTACATCAATTATTCCACCCCTAATCGAGATAATAGCCCCGATGTTTCCGTTTGCTTCCATCTGATCCATCATCAACATATATACCTGCAACTATCAGATCCCTGAAGAATAGATTTCTATTCATTATTGTTGTCTTAACAAGAAGTTACTCCAATAAATTCAATCTGATCTCACTTTGGCAATTATTGCCCATTACTCCTGCCTTGAAGCAAAACAGCTATCATAATGTGGCCGTCGTATCTTGTGCGAGGTACAAACAGCCCGCGTTCTGCTTTCCGGAAATGCAGTTACATCCATGGAAGCGGAGATATTGATTGCCAGGTGATTTCGGGGGCATACATGATCATGATGGGAATGTTAACAAATACACCTTTCGATTTTTGAGACGATTAGCCTCAAACATGGTTAAAGTATATTTCGTTCTTGCTTCCATTTCAAAAGATAGCTATGATTGATCATACCATTTCCGACTTCAACGCATCATCCAGGCTGCCGTGGAACACCCTTAATGAACCAGCTCAACCACATCACCGTCGCGCTCTCCGGTACCAACCTTATCGAGGCAAGCGCCGGGACGGGAAAGACCTACGCCATCGCATCGCTCTATCTGCGGCTGCTGGTGGAGCAGGAGCTGTTGCCGGAGCAGATTCTTGTGGTGACCTATACCGAGGCGGCGACGCAGGAGCTTCGTTCGAGAATCCGCACTCGTATTCGTGAGGCGCTTGAGGTGATGGAGGGTGGCGATACTCAAGATGCTTTCCTTGAAGAGCTTTACGAAAAGGCCTCTCAAGGTGGCATGAAAAAGGTGTGCGATCTCCTTGAGCGGGCTCTCGGCGCCTTCGATACCGCTTCGATTTTCACCATTCATGGCTTCTGCCTGCGGGCATTGCAGGATAACGCCTTTGAGAGCGGTTCGCTTTACGATACCGAATTGGTAACCGATCAGACGGAGCTGCTTCGCGATATTGTTGAGGATTTCTGGAGAATGCACTTTTTCAGGGAGCCTGCGCCACTGCTTGGCTATACCTTGCGGAATCGCCACTCGCCTGAAACGTTCATCTCGCTCCTGAAAAATCTTCATGCTGGTACCGGGGTAGAGGTTATCCCCGACTTCAGCGACGATGAGATACAAACGCTCGACAAGGAGTGCGGTGCTGCATACTCTGAGACAAGCGCTCTCTGGCAGCGTGAACGCGAGAGCATCACTGAGCTTTTTATAACAGACAAAGGGCTGAAGCGGTCGCAGGAGACCTATCGGACAGACCTGCTTGAGCCGCTCTTTGCCGACATGGATGCCTTTATTGCTGGCGGCAACCCTTATGACCTCTTTGCCGACTTTAAAAAGTTTACGGCAAGCGCCATCAGCGAAGGAACGAAGTTGAAAAACACTCCGCCGGATCATCTTCTCTTCGGGAGCTGCCAGCGGTTGCATGATGCGGTGCAGAGCCGTTTTCTTGCATTCAAGGCTGAGCTGGTTCGTTTTTACCGGAAGAGCCTCCCGCAACGCAAGCGGGCGAGCAATGTCCGCTTTTTCGACGACCTGCTCGAAGATCTCTATCGTGCGCTCCTCTCTGACGGCGGGGGAGCAATCCTTGCGGGATTGCTCCGGGTAAAGTACCGGGCGGCGCTGATTGACGAGTTTCAGGATACTGATCCGGTGCAGTATGAGATTTTCAGAACCATCTACGCAGGCACTGACTTGCCGCTCTTTCTTATCGGCGACCCGAAACAGGCGATCTACAGTTTCCGTGGTGCCGATATCTTCGCCTACATGCGGGCGGCCCGGGAGGTGAGTGAAGAGCGTCGTTTTACCCTGACCGATAACTGGCGCTCAGCTTCGCCGCTTCTCGATGCCTTCAATACCCTGTTCGACAATACGAGGCGCCCTTTTCTTTACGATGAAATTCTTTACCATCCTCTTGTTGCGGGTAACCGGGAGTTGAACGACAGCGAGAAGGAGCCGATGCAGCTCTGGTTCATGGACTCCGGGGATGAAAAGGGCGGGGTATGGACGGTTGAGGATGCTGGCGCTTTTGCCTCCGAAGCGGTTGCCGGTGAAATTGTGCGTCTTCTGCAGGATGGTGGAACCCTTGTGGGAGGCAAAACTCTCACCGCTGGAGACTTTGCCGTGATTGTGCGCACCCATCGGCAGGCGGCCATGGTGCTCAGCGCCCTTGGTGTACGCGGCATTGCGGGGGTTATGCGGAGCGACAAAAGCATCTTTGCAACGAGGGAGGCCGAAGAGCTGCGAATCCTGCTCTCTGCGCTTGGCGATCCGTCAAATGAACCAAAGGTACGGGCTGCGCTGGTGAGCGATCTCCTCGGCAGGTCAGGCAACGAGATTGCCACGTTGCTTGATGATGAGGAGTTGTGGACGGAGCGCCTCAGGTCGTTCCGCCACTACCATGAGCTTTGGCTTCAGCGGGGTTGTATGGTGATGAGCCGTGAGCTGATGGCCAGCGAGGGGATTCGCGGGCGCCTGCTCGGTTATCCTGATGGAGAGCGGCGGCTCACCAATATTCTGCATTGTTTTGAGCTGCTCCATGGGGAGGAACATGAGCATGGATTGGGCATGGAGGGGCTGATTGCCTGGTTCAGCGAACGGCTTGGGGCTGAGGAGGAGCAGGAGGAGCACCAGATTCGCCTTGAAACGGATGAGGCAGCGGTCAAGATTGTCACCATCCATGTCAGCAAGGGGCTTGAGTACCCGGTGGTCTTCTGCCCCTTGCTCTGGGTTGGCGTAAACCACAAGGGCGAGGTGGTGATGTTCCACAATGAGCAGTGGAAGCTCGTGAAGGATTTCGGTTCTTCCGATATTGACCTTCACCGCTCTCTGGCCGCAAAGGAGTCGCTGGCGGAGAGTCTCCGGCTGCTCTATGTGGCGCTGACCAGAGCGAAATATCGCTGTTATCTTTTTGCGGGTAAAACCCGTGCTGACACCTCGCCGATCAACTATCTGCTTCATGCTTCCGGTGAGACAAGGGGAAAGGAAAACCCAGCGACGGCTCTGGTGGCCGAGATGAAAGCCATGTCAGCAGAAACGATGGCCTTGCAGTTGCAGGAGTTTGCCGAAAGTTCAGGGGGAACAATCGGCTTCAGGCGGATGAATCGCACGGCACCTGGTGAGAACTCACTTCATCCCCCTACAACCAGGATGTCTGAGAAGCCAAGTCTGCGCCACTTCAGCGGAAGGGTAGACACTGGCTGGCGCGTCTCAAGCTTCACCTCTTTCAGTCGCCACAAATCAGGGCAGGAACAGCAGAGCGCTGAGCTGCCGGATCGCGATGAGACGCGTCAGGCAGGGGAGGTGCCGATGACAACCGCTGGAGGGCAGAGTATCTTTACCTTTCCGAAGGGTGCGCAGGCGGGCATCTTTATGCACGGAATTTTTGAAAAGATCAATTTTGCTTCGCCCTCTGAGGAGTCGATTCATGAACTGGTGGTGCAAGGTCTGGAACGCTATAATTATAAATCGGAGTGGGAACCGTATATTACCGCAATGGTGCATAACGTGCTCAGGACGCCACTTTCTTCGCCTGACGCTCTCTTTTGCCTTGGCACGCTCAAGAAGGGATGCTGGAGTGCTGAGCTGGAGTTTTTCATTCCTCTCAGGTTTATCAACTCCTCAGTGCTTGGCGAGCTTCTTGCTCGTCACGGGTTTTTGTCCGGCGGGATTGACCTTGCCAAACTTGCAGAAGCTCTCCACTTCAAACCGGTCAAGGGAATGCTCATGGGGTTTATGGATATGGTTTTTGAGGAGGGAGGGCGCTTCTATCTGCTCGACTGGAAATCAAACCATCTTGGCAACTCCCTTGATGACTACGGGCAATCTTCCTTGACACAGGCGATGCAGAGCAATCTCTATCCGCTCCAATACCTGCTTTATACGGTGGCGCTTCATCGCTATCTTTCTCTGAGGGTCAAGAACTACCGTTATGCCACCCATTTCGGCGGCGTGATTTACGTTTTTCTTCGCGGGGTTAGCCGGGAGAAGGGAGAGAGCAGAGGATTTTTCCGTGACCTTCCATCCGAAGGGCTGATTCAGGCATTGACCGATATTCTCATTGAGGAGGAAGGATAATCCTATGACCATTGAGTTTCAGGAGAGGGCTATTGATCGCCATTTTGCAGCCTTTATCGGCAAACAGACCTCCGGTGAGGTCAATGAGATCTTGCGGCTTGTGGTCTCTCTTGCCAGCAGCGCTATAGGGCGGGGTAATCTCTGCCTGAACCTTGCCGATATTGCAGGTCAGACCGTCAATTTGAACGGGAGAGAGCTGCTGCTGCCCCGGTTTGATGCGCTCCTGGAGTTGGTGAGAAGTATGTCTGTCGTCACTGGCCCGGGGAAGCACCATCGTCCGCTGGTGCTTGATGCCGCAGGCCGCCTTTATCTCTATCGGTACTGGCGATACGAGCATGATCTTGCCATGACGATTCTTGAGAAAGCTGCTGCAGTTCAGGAAGTATTTGATGAAATAAAACTTCAGGATGCGATCGAAAGACTTTTTCCGGATAGTGCCGATCATCGCCAGAAAGAGGCTGCGACGGTTGCTCTGCGGAGGCAGTTTTGTGTTATCTCAGGAGGCCCGGGAACCGGGAAAACTTCGACGGTTGTCCGTATTCTTGCGCTGCTGCTTGAACAGGAGGGAGGCACAAAGCAACGGATTGCCATGGCCGCCCCGACTGGCAAGGCCGCCGCGCGACTGAAACGATCGGTCAACGATATCCGCCAAACACTGAACTGCTCCGATGAGGTGAAGCTGGCAATTCCGGACAATGTCGTCACTATCCAGCGTCTTCTTGGCAGTATCTCAGGTTCGACGCGCTTTCGCCACTCAGCCAGAAATCCGCTTCCTTATGACACCATTATTATCGATGAAGCATCAATGGTTGCCCTCCCGCTGATGAGCGCCCTTGTGGCGACGCTCAAACCAACTGCCCGACTGATTCTTCTTGGCGACCGTGATCAGCTCGCCTCGGTTGAGGCCGGTGCGGTACTTGGTGATATTTGCAGCGCCGGAGAGGAGAGCCCCGCTTCGCCGCTCTCTACTTCACTTGTTGTACTCGAAAAAAACTACCGTTTTCAGCCGGGAAGCGGCATTGCTGAAATCAGCCGGGCGGTTAATGCCGGTCAGGAGATGGAGGCGCTGGAGCTTTTGAAAGCCAAAACACTGAGTATTATTTGGCAGAAGATGCCTGCTCCTGAAAATCTACGAACTGCTCTGGCTTCAGCAGTGGCCGAAGGTTATCAAGGGTATCTTGAAGCAGCCTCTCCTGCTGAAGCGCTGGAGCGATTTGACCGCTTTCGCATACTTTGCGCCCTGCGTGACGGCCCTTACGGTGTGAGTGGTCTCAACAACGTAATCGAAAAAATTCTTGCCCGGCAAGAACTGATTGCTCCGTCAAGCCTCTTCTATCCTAAACGTCCCGTTCTTATCACGGTCAACGACTACTCCATGCGCCTGTTTAACGGTGACACCGGTATTCTCTTTCCCGATCCTGATAACGGAGGTCTCTTGAGGGTCTTTTTTCCGAATCCTGAAGGGGGAGTCCGCAGTATACCTCCCGAACGACTTCCCGCGCATGAAACGGCTTATGCCATGACCATCCATAAAAGCCAGGGGTCAGAGTTTGACCGCGTATTGATGCTTCTTCCTCAGGTTGACAGTGATCTTCTGACTCGTGAGCTGATCTATACCGGTATGACCAGAGCAAAAAAAAATGTTGAACTCTGGGCAAATAAAGAAGTATTTTTCTCTGCGGTCAGGAGAAAAACAGAAAGAAATTCAGGTTTGAAAGATGCTCTGCGCTGGAAATAAATAAAAAGATCGTCACATACGTAGAGACCTAATTAGTGCCTGACAGAAAACCCCTGTTTTTTGAAAATCTGAGAATACCACCACGATCAAAAACTGTCTATTTTTGACCCTGCGGAGGTGTTTTTGAGCTTACCGAGATTTTCCAAAATCAAACTACGGAATTTTGCTT
>CAILRB010000048.1 GCA_903836465.1 uncultured Chlorobiaceae bacterium | reverse complement strand
TTGGATGCACAATTCAGTAATTTCCTTTTGGAAAATCCCGGTAAGCTCAAAAACACCATCGCAGGGTCATCGACCAGCAGGGGTTGATCTTGAAGGGGTTGTCAAATTTTCAAAAAACAGGGGTTTTCTGTCAGGCACTACCTATAACTTATGCGAAAACGAAGTTACAAGCAAGAGCCCTTACGTTCAAAGCTTATGAAAAAAGGGATGATTTACAGTCCGGCTCATGGTTCGATGGCGTTTACTGTTCCATTATTTGATGAATTGGCCAAAAAATCAGCGATTTCGCGTAAGGAAAATCATTCGGTAGATTATAACGGGATTGCCGCATTATTTGTTTGAGATAAGAACCGTGATGATTGAATTTATACCCTGATGCTCAAAAAACTCCGGACAAGAATCACCGACCGTAACCTATGGCCTCGCAACTGGTGGTATCCTGGGCCCAAAAAGGATAACCGTCATGCTGATGTGGTCAAGTTGCTGCATGAGAGCCATTCAAAAGCGATCAATAAAACCATGCTCTCGCTGCTTGGTGTCGGCTTGTACAGTCTGCTGGCGGTGGTTGGCTCACCCGACAAGTCGCTGATTGCCACCAACAGCTCCATTCAAACACCACTGGTCGGAACCTCAATCTCTTTTCAGGGTTTTCTGATAGTCTCGCCCTTTCTTCTTGTCATCCTGACCGTCTATCTTCACATCCTGTATGGCAAATGGCTGCGGCTTGAAAAAAGGCGCGAGGATCTGAACAATCAGCCAGCGAACGCCGGTGAGCCAACCATTGAGAGTGTTCCAACTATTTTCAGTTACAGCGACCGTCTGCCCCGCTTTGTCACCACCTTTATCTTTTACTGGTTTGTGCCTCTGATCTTGTGCGTCATGGCCTCCAAGGCGTTCGCTCTCAAAGAGTTGATTCGTCCGATGTTTTATGTCGCCTCTGTCGTGACGCTCGCTCTTCTTTTTTTGCGGATTAATCGTTGTCCCGAAAGGAAACGTTTCTGGCGGAATGCCCCGCGCTGGATACTTCTCGCTCTGCTCGTTGTGTTTATGGGTTATTTTCCCTCTGTTTCCGACTCATTCCGCAGGCCACTGAATCTCCAGCGGGAAGATCTTCATGAAGCATGGCTGCAAGGGCTGGATTTGACCGGCGCTGATATGAGTAACGCCAATCTGAAAGGGGCAAACCTCAGCGGTGCTATTCTTCAAAAAGCACATCTTGATGAAGCCAATCTGCTCGATGCTGATCTCAGAACGGCAAAACTCCAGGGCGCCTCCCTTGACAAAGCCAATCTTCAGAGAGCAAAACTGACCTTCGCCGATTTTGAGGAAGCCGACCTCACGTTAGCGACTTTTGCAGGTTCGACTCTCCAGAAGACCAATTTTCAGAGTGGTGATATCAGGTATGCCAATTTCAAAGATTCCGTAAAAGTTGGAGAGTTTGATCCCCATCGGCTCAAATATGCCAAAAATTGGGAACAGGCGTTTTACAGCAGTGGGTTGCTTGCAGCGCTCAACCTGCCAAAAAACCACAATGATGCCCTGAACAAGGATACCGACAAAACGTATGCCGAAGTTGAGCACTATCAACAGGAAAATAGTTTTCAAAACCTTCTCAAGGCAGGGTATCGAGTGGTTGAGCATCACGTCAAAAAGAGTTTTCAAATGGTTAAGCGTTGGTTGAACATTGATGATAAGGGTAAGGTTCCTGTTGTGGATGTTGGCGATGAGTATGGTGGCGGGATAGTTGCCTACATCTACCAGCCAGGTGACGTGGGTTACGTTGAAAATGAACAACACGGGTTGATTGCTGCCAAATCAGATATCAGAATTAATTATACCGATGCGTGGAGTGATGGGGATCAAAAGGACTCTTTTCGATGGAGTACGGGAGAAAGGGAAAAAGAGGGTAATGCTGATTATGCCTGGCAGGAACTTCTCAACACCAGCACAAGGTTGGGCGAAGGCAAGGCCAATACCACAAAAATATTGGAGAAGTATCCAGCAGAAAAGTATCCCTATACTGCGGCGGCAGTTGCGAGAGCATATCGTGGCGGAGGTTTTGATGACTGGTTTTTGCCGAGTAAAAGTGAACTCAATAAACTTTATCACGCCAAAAGTGCTGTTGGCGGTTTTTCCGGCTACTTCTACTGGAGTTCTACGGAGTTCAGTGCAAATAACGCATGGATACAGTACTTCATCAATGGCTACCAGTACAGCATCAATAAGAGTGTGGGGTGGTGTGTTCGGGCGGTGCGGGCTTTTTAACTATTTATCTATTCAACAATTAAGGGGGTACCGGGGGCAACGCCCCCAGTCGAAAAATATTTTGGATTATGGCGTTTTACTATGATTTTATGGTGCATCTTGATGTCAACGGTGGCGAATTCTGAACATCTGAAAATAATCAAGCAAGTGAGGCATAGAACAAGTGGATAAAAGAGTGTGGTTTTAAGGACTAACGCTATCGCAGGAATTGCAAACCGGACTTGAAAAAGCAGCAGATGCTGATTGTTGCGCATCTAATTTAAAATAAAGGCACTATAATATGTTAGAGCAAGAACTCTATGAATATTTGACCCTGCATTTTCCTGAAGAAAATGAGCATTGCGAATGGAAAGCCTTTGGCAATTTGCGCAATGCCGTTTCGGGTTCTGCCGGTGATGATGTGATTTCTTATGTGTCTGCTCTTGCCAACATGGAAGGCGGGGATTTGGTTATAGGTGTAGAGGATAAAACCCTGCGCATTATCGGTATTCAAAACCTTCATGATTATACACCAGTAAATTTTCCTTTCCGCATCATTGGTAATTGTACCCATCTTCCGAGTGAAGGTTTAAGGGTAGAGCCATTGATCACTTCAGATACCAACAAAACTGTTTGGGTATTGCATATCCCCAAACATCTGCCACGTCAGCCTGTAATTGCTCATAGAAAAGCATGGCAGCGTAGTGGTGATAGTTTAATTGAATTGACTCAGAGCAGAAGGGATGCGATTTTAATGGAACCGCTCCATACGGCGGATGACTGGAGTGCCGGTATCTGCCCAACGGTCACGATCAGTCAATTAGATGAGATGGCCATTGCCAAAGCCAAATTCAATTACAAAATAAAAAATCCCCGTATTACCGAAGAGGTAGATGGGTGGGATACTATGACTTTTCTTGCAAAGAGCCGATTGATAGTGAATGGAAAAATCACCCGAGCCGCTGTTTTGCTGCTTGGCAAGCCGGAGGCAACGGTACAATTGCATCCGGTACAGCCGCAGATTAGCTGGGTACTGTACAGCAAAGAAAAAATTGAAAAGGATTACCAACATTTTTATCCGCCATACATCATTGCTGTCGATGAGGTATTTGCAAAAATTCGTAATCTCAAATATCGCTATCTCAAAGAGGGCACTTTGTTCCCTGATGAAGTGGATCAGTACGACCAGCAGAATATCAAAGAAGCGTTGAGTAATT
>CAILRB010000047.1 GCA_903836465.1 uncultured Chlorobiaceae bacterium | reverse complement strand
GTCAGTTCACCGCTCCCCAGTGTGATATTACCCAAGCCTGCTATCGAACCGACTGTTTCATTAAAGTCATTCAGGTTCCATGTTGCTCCTGAACCGACGATGACCGCTGAAACGTCCGCTATTACCTCGTTTTTGCCGCTCATCAGCGTGCCACCTGCTATGGTGGTCTTACCTTTGTAGGTATTTGCGCCTGTAACCATCAGCGTCCCTGTGCCATCTTTCGTCAGACCTCCTGTGCCATCAATGATACCGTCGTAGGTCAGTGTTGTCGTACCTGCGGTACTGAAAGTGCCGACTCCCATGAGCGTGATACCACGATTCGACGACAACGTGAAACTCTTTGTCGTCTCCAGTATTCCATTATTTAGAACAAGTTGTCCCGTTAACGTTACCAGAGGCTTAGTTCCTAGCGCAGTATCCTTATCTATCGAGATTATACCGTCATTTATAGTCGTTATGCCCCTATACGTATTAGCACTCGTCAGCGTCAGCTTGCCCGTACCTTCCTTGGTCAAGGTCATAGGCAGCATAGGCGAACTACTGAATGTGTCGTCTATTATTCCATCAATAGAAACATTACCTTTACCAGATACCGTGAGCGCGCAATCACTACCATAAATGGTATTAACTGTATCAATCAACGTAAGGCTTGTGCCTGCAGCAGCGTCAAGAGTGGCTTGCCCAGAAAAATAAATTTGCCCATTATAGGTGCTGTCACCACTGCCGACACTGCTGAGAAGAGGCGCAGACAAACCTGGATCATCATCCAACAAATAGAGATTTTTATAGACTATCGTGACATTATCAAGCTCCAGCGCTGCGCCACTGTAAACCTCTACCCTACTATCACTATTCACAGGGCCGAGTCCCTGGTTATTTGATACCAATATCGCGCCTGCATAGATGTGGGTACTACCCGTATACGTATTTTCTCCAGAAAGGGTCAGAGTTCCTTTTCCATACTTGCTCAAATCACCGCCATCAAGTATAGCAGAGATCGTCGTATCACTAGAACTACCAATATTAATTGTATAGCTTTGGCCATTCAGTATTCCTTTGGTGCCAGTAATTGAACCACCGAAAACAGAGACATCACCAACACTATCACTAAAGCTTCCAATATCGAAAACACCACCATCGACCTCAATATTGCTTGAATAAGGAATAACATTAGAAGCTCCAAGTACCAACGTGCCAGACTTGATGATTGTTTTACCAGTATAATTGCTGACAGAATTGGTCAGCGTCAGAGATCCAGTGCCTGCCATGATCAAGTCAATAGGAGAAAGACTTAACAGCTGGGTTATCCCTCCATCAACAACAACATCTCCAGTACCAGTTACCGTAATTGAACAAGTTCCTGCGTCTGGAGAAATTGGGCCGGAAATTGTTTTATTCAAAGTGAGCGTTCCCGCTTCAGCGTTAATCGTGGCCGTTCCCAAAAGAAAAATATTTCCTCCATAGATGTTGGAACCGGTGGAGTCACTACTGATACTGCTCAGAGTACCCAACAATGACAGAGGGTTGTCTATACTTATATTATCAAGTTCCAGTGTCGCATCACTTAAAACCGTTATCATGCTAGAAACAGGGCCGAGTGCTGAAGAGTTTGATACGCTTAACGTTCCCTCGTCAATCGTCGTACTCATGTAACTGTTAGCATTCGTTAGTATCAATGTGCCTTTGCCGAGCTTTGTCAGCGTGCCGTTAGGACTTGATATCGCTGAATCGAAAGTTACCTGCTGACCATTCGTATCAATGCTAAACGACTGATAAGGCAAATTGCTGAAACGATCTGAATAATCGGTCGTGTTATGAGCTGTATACTGCAACGTACCACCCGAAAAACTTATCGTACCCGTTGTCCCGAGCGCATCCGCTGAATCCAAAGAGAGCGTGCCGCCATTCAGATTTGTTCCGCCACTGTACGTATTCACGCCCGACAGAGTCAGTGTGCCATAACCCAGCTTGGTCAGTGTACCACCAATGCTGGATATCGGTGAAGCGAACGTTATCGATTGGCCATAAGTATCAATGCTGAACAACTGGTTAGCGACTGTGCTGAAACGATCAGAATAATCAGTCGTATTAGCTGTATACTGCAACGTACCTCCACCAAAGCTTATCGTACCCGTCGTTCCGAGCGCATCCGCTGATTCCAAAGAGAGTATGCCGCCATTCAGATTTGTGCCGCCACTGTACGTATTCACGCCCGACAGAGTCAGTGTGCCATAACCCAGTTTCGTCAGTGAACCTCCAGTGCTGGATATCGGTGAACCGAACGTTACCCACTGATTGTTGGTATCAATACTGAACAACTGGTTATCGACTTTGCTGAAACGAGAAGAATAATCAGTCGTATTAGAAGCTGTATACTGCAACGTGCCTCCAGCAAAGCTTATCGTATCCGTCGCCCCGAGCGCGGCCGCTGAATACAAAGAGAGTGTGCCTCCATTCAGATTTGTTCCACCACTGTAGGTATTCACACCCGACAGAGTCAGCGTTCCTTGTCCCAGCTTGGTCAGCCCCCCTGAACCCGACAGCACACCTTTAACCTCAATGTCACCAGCTCCATCAAAAGTAAGGTTGTCTAATGAGCTATTGCCAACGACACTTCCACTCAAGGTTAGTTTTTTCGCATTCGTAACAGAGTTGATCTTCGTCGATCCATAAAAAGTAATTGAACCAGCATAGGTATTGTCACCACCGACATTGCTCAGAGCACCCTGTAAATCAAGATGGTTGCCTATCGATGCATCGTTAAATTCCAGCGTTGCGACACTGTCAACCGTTACAATGCTAGCACCATCGCCGAGTGCAGCGTCAGGGCCTGATACCCTTATCGCTCCAGCTTTAATCTCCGTCGTTCCTGTATAATCATTCTTGGCAGTAAGTGTCAGAGTTCCTGCGCCGTCCTTGGTCAGTGTCCTGACCAAAGGATTACCATTGGTATCGATTCCGTCACGAATTGTTCCCTCATAAGTGCTAGCATCTCCCACATTGAATATGGTAGAACCAGCGCCAATAATAGAGCCTGAACCACTAACACTGCCAGGGGTGACCAATTCCAGATTTAGTACAGCAGAATCAAAACTACCGATTACGGAGTTATTAAGCTTTATAGAGTTTTTCGCATTTAACGTAAGAGTAGCAGTAATCGGGGCAGTGCTATATAGTTTGATATCTGTTTGAATATCGATTATACCCGCATCTGTACCATTACTTCCGGATCCACCTGTTTCAACCGTAACATGAGTACCACCCATTAACTTGCCTGTAATAGAAGAGACAGAAATATTCGAGCCTGAAACAGGTGTCCAATAATATGGATCACTTGTACTCCAGTTGCCAAATGGGATATCAGATGTCACAGAAGAAATAGTCACATCCCACGGATCCAGCAACCATAATCCAGCCTTACCCCTGCGACCAGATGCAGAAACCCAAATACCCGCCACATCCAGCCAATGCCCTGAAGTCTCAATCAATCCACCATCACCGCCATTGGGCCCTCCCTGCGCCTCAAACGTCCCATAAGCACGTGTCACCGACAGAGGATTGGTCACATCCGACCATGCCACAACGGTGCCGCCATCGCCGGTATCCGTGGCATTGGCTTCAAGCAGCGCGCCACGTTCAACAATGGTTCCCGTCGCCTGGTGAATGGAGGTATCCTTCCCCTGCCAGTTGCCGCCAACGAGCACTTCCCCGCCGCCTGTTGCTCCGGAGGCGGTCAGATGAGCACCATCTTTTACCAGAACACGGTCACCCGTTGCTACAACTTGTCCACCCTTGCCATCCGCCGAGGAGGCATCCAGCGTCCCGGAAACCGTCGTCATTCCTCCAACGGCATCGAGCAGAATGCGCCCTTCTTTTAGCTGGAAAGAGTTCGCCTCAATAATCCCGCTGTTGTTTACCGTCGATTTTGAGAGCGCATCAGCAGCACTGGCCGTCATGACCACCAGACCTCCGTCAGCCTTGACAAGACCTTTGTTTTCCACAAGGGCATCAATAACACCTTGATCCACCGTCAAGGTGATCAGCCCATCCCCTGTAAAATCAACCGAAACTTTATTACCAGCTCCAAGAGCCACGCTCCCACTCCTGGCTGTAATGGTACCTTCGTTGGTGACTTTTGGCGCAATCAGTGCGACCACTCCACCAGGAGCAACAGTGATACTACCCTGATTAAGAACTTTTCCGGCATTACCAGAATTAACGAACTTGTATTTGGCAGCAAGAAAATCGCTGTCAAGCATATTCAGCGATGAGGCTACAAGACCGCCTACATCAACACGAGCATTCTTGCCGAAAATAATACCTGACTGGTTCAAGAGAAAAACCTTGCCGTTTGCAGACAGCGATCCAAGTATCTGTGAGGGATTCTGGTCAGCAATACGATTAAGCACTGTTGCCGAAACATTGGGCTGTATAAATTGGACACTTGCATCAGTACCAATATTGAAACTGCTCCAGTTGGCAATCATCTGCTGGCTCGACTGGTTCACCGTCATCCGGGAGCCGCTGGAACCAATACTTCCTGTACCAGCAGTAATATGCCCGCCAGCAGGCAATGCGCCAGAATCAATGGCATAAGCTGGCACCCCGGCAGCAAGTACTGAAGTGAGAACAGCAATGCTCAAGAGTGAGGATTTTGGAACTCCCCCATTGGACTTGACTTTTTCGGAAACAACCACCCATTTCTCTTTGGTGATTGACCAGATAACATTGAATATCCTGTTCATTTCTTCTCGACAAACAATTGTTGGAGTAAACTGTATGAGAAACCCTGTAAGGAATGTTTCTCTGAAAAAGAGGCTCAGAAAGGGTTAATCACCGGAAAATAAAGCTCGCCGTGCTGAACCGAATCGTTTCCCTGAAGATTCGCAACTCTACTCAATGAAAGTCTTTTGCCCTGAACATCTGCAATAAGAGACAAGAGTAGCAACACAGGGTAACCGGCCAATGAGAGCACGTCAACTTCCTGGTTTTTGTTACGTATTGATAGCAACTTATCACTACAGATCGCAAGACTTATTACAGTTTCTAATTTAATAATTTAGTCACTCATTCGAAACCTTCTTGGTATGGCAAACTGTTCGGTTCAGAGGAGACTGATTAAAAGCCAGTCGAGAATATTGGAAGATATTATTGCAATAATTATTGGCAGAAAAAGGGCTTGGTTTTCTTTAATTTATACTTATATTACACTATTACAATAAAATCCGGTTACAGTAAGGTTATCGTGTAACTGTTGTTATGATTTAATCAAATAGATTCAACAATAAAAAACATTTATTATCAGGAGTAAGAACATCAGATGAATAAAAATAAAATTGAGAACATAATCGAGAGTGTTTTTGAGACTTTGCTTTTTAATACTCGCTTTATCGTCATAACTGCTGTGCTCGGTTCTCTCGTAGCATCTGTTATTATGTTCGTTCAAGGGACGCTTTTAGTGTCTAACGGGTTATCTGTGTTCGTTGAACAATTAAATAGTGCAGAAGGACATGTGGCTCATGAGCTGGTTCCCCTGTTAATTTCTTCGGTTGATAATTACTTGTTTGCAACTGTCCTGCTTATTTTCAGTATGGGTCTTTATGAATTATTTATCAGTAAAATAGACCCGGCAAGCCGCACTCCTGACTCTCGCCCAAATTGGTTAAGTATTTCAAGTCTTGATGATCTTAAAGGCGCTCTCGGAAAAGTCATTCTTATGATTCTGATCGTTTCGTTTTTTGAACGGTCTTTGGATATCGAGTACAAAAGTGCGTTGGATCTTTTATTCCTGGGCGTTGGAGTCGTTCTTATTTCCGGCGCTTTGTATTTGACGCATTTGCAACATGTACATCCTGCCGAAAACCATAAAGAACATAAATCGTAGATGTTGAGCGTCTCCCTCGATTAAATAGCTTCACCCCTTGAGTCGCCAGGCTTTACACTTGGCGACTTTTCTATTTCCTGAAGTATTTCATGAAATATCACCAGAAACGGTTACTTTCAAGCTGCTGTCGAAAACATCAACCCCTCTGGCATTCATGAAATTCACCGTTACCACCCTAGACTCCAGAACTGCCGCGCGATGCGGTGTTCTGCAGACAGACCACGGACCTGTCCCTACTCCGGTCTTTATGCCAGTGGGGACCCGTGCAAGCGTGAAGTCGGTTGAACCCCATGAACTGAAAGAGCTGCATGTCCATATCATTCTTGCCAATACCTATCATCTCTACCTGAGACCGGGAAATGATATTTTGCTGAAGGCTGGAGGCGTCCACCGGTTCATGAACTGGCCGGGACCACTGTTGACCGACAGCGGCGGCTACCAGGTTTACTCACTCTCCGATCTTCGCAAAATCAGTGAAGAAGGAGTGATGTTCAAGTCGCATCTTGATGGTTCAAAGCAGTATTTCACTCCTGAAAATGTGGTTGATACCGAACGCATTATCGGCAGTGACATCATGATGCCTCTTGATGAATGTCCGCCGTCAACAGCGGAGAAAGAGTATGTACGATCATCCGGTGAGCTGACGATTCGCTGGGCTGAACGGGCACGAAAACATTTCAGTCTGACGGCTCCACTTTATGGCCACGAACAGTTCCTTTTCGGCATTACACAGGGAGGTATTCATGCGGATTTGCGTACTCACTCGACGAACGCACTGGTTGATCTTGATTTTGACGGCTATGCGGTTGGCGGCATGGCGGTTGGGGAACCTGCCCCCGAAATGTACCGTATTCTTGAGCTGTCTCACACGCTGCTGCCTGAAGAAAAACCGCGCTATCTCATGGGCGTCGGCACTCCGGAAAATATTCTGAATGCCATTGAGCGGGGTATCGATATGTTTGACTGTGTCATACCGACGCGCGAAGGACGAAACGGCAGGGTCTATACCCGACATGGCAAGATGAACCTGCGGTCGGCAAAGTATGCTGATGATTTCACCTCAATCGATGAAGGCTTCGACAATGAGGTCTGCCGGAACTACTCGCGTGCCTATATCCGCCATCTTCTGAATGTGGGCGAGATTCTCGGCCTCAAGCTCTGTACCCTGCAGAATATTTCATTTTTTATGTGGCTTACCGCTACAGCACGCCAGGAGATTCAGAATGGCTCTTTTCTGGAGTGGAAACAGAATTTTCTCGACCAATTTCAATAGCAGCAATGATCAAGCATAACGTCTTTCTCCTGAGCCTCGGCTGCTCGAAAAACACTGTCGATTCTGAACGTTTGATGGCGCAGGCCGAAGCGTCGGGTATCGCCTTTACAGAGCGTGCCGATGAGGCCGATACTATCCTCATTAACACCTGCGGCTTTATTGAAGATGCCAAGGAGGAGTCGATTGCTGAAACGCTTGCCGCTATTGACAAAAAGAGTGAGGGGAAAATTCAGAAGGTTTTTGTGATGGGGTGCCTCAGCGAGCTTTACCGGCAGGAGCTTCAGGAGGAGATGCCGGAGGTTGACGGCTTTTTCGGTACCCGTGAATTGCCGGAAGTACTTGCCTCCATCGGTGCGTCCTATCGCGAGGAGCTTTTTGACCGCCGCTCGCTGCTCACCCCACTCCACTACTCCTTTCTCAAAATTGCCGAAGGGTGTAATCGTGCGTGCTCGTTCTGCTCTATTCCGAAAATAAGGGGGCGATACAGGAGCCAGCCGGTTGACCAGCTCCTGCGTGAAGCTGCGCTGCTGCAGAAAACCGGTGTCAGGGAGCTGAACGTCATTGCCCAGGATATCAGCATGTTCGGCTATGACACCGAAGGAAAATCCATGCTCAATGATCTGGTGCTCCGCCTCTCGGACATGGCTTTTGACTGGATCCGGCTGCTTTACGCCTATCCTGTCAATTTTCCGCTCGAAGTCATTGAAACAATGCGGGATAGGGAAAATATCTGCAACTATCTCGACATACCCTTGCAGCACTGTAATGACCGGATCCTCCGCTCAATGAACCGTGGAATCAACAAGCTGGAGACCATTCGCCTTCTTGAAACGATCCGGGAAAAGAACCCTGATATCCGCCTGCGCACCACCATGATTGCCGGTTATCCCGGTGAAACGAGAGAAGAGTTCGAAGAGCTGCTGGAGTTTATTGAGACGACCCGTTTCGACCGACTGGGCTGTTTCCCCTACTGCCACGAGGAGTACGCCGCATCGTATGCCCTTGAAGAGACGGTGACCCCGGAAGAGAAGCAGGAGCGGGTAGCGGAGATCATGGAAGTACAGGAGACTGTCGCTGCGGAAAATAACCGATTCTTTGAAGGCAAAACGCTCAAGGTGCTGATTGAGCAGGTTGAGGATGGCACCGCCTTTGGAAGAGGTGAGTACGATGCGCCAGAAGTGGATAATGAGTGCATTCTTACTCTTGAAGACTCCCCAGTCACTGTCGGCTCATTCTGCTTGGCTGCCATCAATGACAGTTCTGCCTATGAGCTGTATGGCCAAATTAAGAAACAAACTCCAGGCTGACATTACCTGCCTCTGACTCCTCACGACATACCATATTTACGGTATTTGTATAGCATAAGCTTGGAAACATTGAAAATATTGCGCTCTATTAACAATCGTTAACCAACTATTGATACAATGATCGCTCACACCGGGACACCAATTCTTTGCTCTGACCTTCGCTGCTGTCGAATGAGAAGAAACACCAACAAAAGGATTCCCGGTCTGTGTAGGTAGAACCATAGCTGTTATTTGCCATGGCCGGTTCCTGACACTACAGTGAACCGGTTTTTTTTTGCTGATTTTTAACTTATTACCTTAAAATAAAAAACGTTAGACGGAGAATACCATGAATTTTGAATGGACGAAAAAAATCACGCTTTTTGCTGCACTGGCTCTTGCTTCGGGGCTGCCGGGAACTGTAGCTGAGGCTGCGGGGGCTTCCACCCTGCTCAATGTCTCTTATGACCCCACACGGGAGCTCTATCAGAGCGAAAATGCCGCTTTTATTCAGTACTGGCAAAAGAAAACCGGTCAGACCGTGAAAATTGACCAGTCACATGGTGGATCGGGAAAACAGGCTCGTGCAGTCATTGATGGCCTTGAAGCTGATGTAGTAACACTGGCACTCGCTTATGACATTGACGCCATCTCCGACAGCAAACTTCTGCCTGCCAACTGGCAAACAAGGCTCGCCAATAACAGCACCCCCTACACCTCAACAATCGTCTTTGTGGTGAGAAAAGGCAATCCGAAGCAGATCAAGAGCTGGGATGATCTGGCCAGAACGGGTGTATCAGTCATTACTCCAAATCCGAAAACATCCGGAGGCGCCCGCTGGAACTACCTCGCCGCATGGGGATACAAACAAAAACAGACCGGCTCAGCAGAGAAGGCAAAAGCTTTTATCAAGGCAATCTACAAGAATGTTCCTGTGCTTGATACCGGTGCCCGTGGTTCAACGCTTACCTTCGCACAGCGAGGTCTGGGGGATGTACTCCTTGCATGGGAAAATGAGGCTCACCTGATTCTCAAGGAGTTCGGATCAGACAAGTTTGAAATTGTCTCTCCTGCAGTAAGTATTCTGGCAGAACCACCTGTCGCCATTGTTGATAAAAACGTCGATAAGCACGGCACCCGAAAGCTTGCTGAAGCCTATCTGAACTTCCTGTACACTCCGCAAGCCCAGGATATCATTGCCCGGAACTCCTATCGCCCACGCAATGCTGCGGCACTGAAAAAATATGCGTCAAACTTCCCGAAAATCAAGCTCTTTACCCTCAAGGAAGTGTTCGGAAACTGGCGTACAGCCCAGAAAACCCACTTTAACGATGGCGGCGTCTTTGACCAGATCTACGTTCCCTGAACCAAAACCACTGAATGAGCAGAGAAAAGAAATACTCTCTGCTCATTTACATCAAGAAAAACAGAAACGATGGGACTATTTCCGATAAAAAGACGCAACATTCTGCCTGGTTTTGGATTGTCGATGGGATACACCGTCTTCTACCTCTCGGCTATTGTGATTGTGCCGCTGAGCATGATATTCTTGAACACCTTTCCAATGGGATGGGAACCATTTGTTCACGCAGTTACGGCTCCCCGGGTACTTGCATCCTACAGACTGAGTTTTTCAACAGCGTTCTTTGCCGCAGTTTTCGATGCGGTGGCGGGGTTGCTGACCGCATGGGTGCTGGTGCGCTACCGTTTTCCCGGTAAACAGTTTCTTGACGCCCTTGTTGACCTCCCGTTTGCGCTGCCAACCGCTGTTGCCGGTATCTGTTTCGCTACTCTTTACTCTCCTGTTGGATGGCTCGGTGCAACGTTAACCAGGTGGAACATTGAGATCATCAACTCGGCAACAGGCATTGTTGTCGCCCTTGTCTTTATCGGCTTTCCCTTTGTTGTCCGAACCATTCAGCCTGTTCTGGAGGAGGTAGAACAGGAAATTGAAGAGGCAGCGCATTGTCTTGGCGCAACCCGTTGGCAGACCTTCAGAAAAATCCTGCTGCCTCATCTCTTCCCCGCACTGCTCACCGGCTCGACCCTTGCTTTTGCAAGAGGTATCGGAGAGTATGGCTCGGTCATCTTCATTGCGGGAAACCTCCCCATGAAAACCGAAATCGCTCCCCTGATGATTATGTCGAAACTTGATCAGTTCGACTATGCCGGAGCTTCGGCTGTTGCATTGGTCCTATTGCTTATCTCCTTTTCCATGCTCCTGATGCTGAACGCGATTCAGGAGTGGCAACAGAAAGAATACCGTTAATCGATTATGCTGAAACAACCAACACCAGAAACGGCGCCAATTGTTAAAAAAAGAGTTTCGGATCCTCTACCGATACAGATGCTGCTGATTGGAGTGATGCTGCTCTTTTTTATTGGATTTATCTTTCTCCCCCTTGGGTTGGTTTTTGCGCAGGCGTTCCAGAAAGGATGGGCATTCTATCTTGAATCCATCACCGAGTCCTATGCGCTTGAGGCAGTGAAGCTGACACTGACAACCGTAGCTATTGTTGTGCCGCTGAATGCTTTTTTTGGTGTAACTGCGGCATGGGCCATCACCAAATTTAATTTTACAGGAAAAGCAGCATTAAAGACGCTGCTGGATCTTCCGTTTGCCGTTTCTCCGGTCATCGCCGGGCTCATTTTTGTGCTGCTTGTCGGAAGCCGTACTCCTTTCGGGAGCTGGCTTGGAGAACATGGAATCAAAATAATTTTTTCAACACCAGGAATCGTCATTGCCACGCTCTTTGTCACCTTTCCCTTTGTTGTCCGTGAATTGATTCCGCTGATGGAAGCACAGGGAAGAGATGAGGAGGAGGCTGCCCTGACCCTTGGAGCAAAAGGGTGGCAGATTTTCGCAAAAATCACTCTTCCAAATATCAGTTGGGGTCTTCTGTATGGGATGATACTCTGCGGCGCACGCTCTATCGGTGAATTCGGCGCAGTCTCGGTTGTCTCAGGCCATATCCGTGGCCAGACGAACACCATTCCACTGCATGTTGAAATTCTCTACAGCGAATACAATTTTGCGGCATCATTCGCCGTAGCCTCAATCCTTGTCTTCCTGGCCTTGCTCACCGTAACACTTAAAGTGGCCTTGGAAAAACAATTTCAGAAAAACAGCTTTCACCATTAGGAACCAACATGGGCATAGAACTTCAAAACATTACCAAAAAATTTTCCGGCTACACCGCGCTTGACAATATCAGCCTGAACGTCGCTTCGGGCGAGCTGGTTGCTTTGCTCGGACCTTCAGGGTGCGGCAAAACCACCCTGCTTCGCATTATTGCCGGCCTTGAGCTCCCGGATGCCGGCAAAATCATTCTCGAAAACAAAGATACAACAAACCTGCCTCCCAGGGAAAAAAATGTCGGCTTTGTCTTTCAGCATTACGCACTGTTCCGCCGTCTGACCGTGTTTGACAACGTTGCCTTCGGCCTTAAGGTACTCCCGGGAAAGGAGCGTCCTAACCGTAAAGAAATAGGTGACCGGGTTGAGCATCTCCTGAAACTGGTGCAGATGGACTGGGCAAACAAGCGCTACCCATCCCAGCTTTCAGGTGGACAGCGCCAACGTGTTGCCCTTGCGCGCGCACTGGCCGTTAATCCAAAGGTACTCCTGCTGGATGAACCATTCTCAGCCCTCGATGCCAAAGTGCGGCAGGAGCTGCGACGCTGGCTCAGAAAGCTTCATGATGAAATTCACGTCACCAGTATTTTCGTCACTCACGACCAGGAAGAGGCGCTTGAACTTGCCGACCGGATTGTCGTCATCAACAAAGGACGGATTGAACAACAGGGAACTCCCCAGGAGGTCTATGATCATCCTAAAAATGCGTTTGTCTACAACTTTCTCGGCAATGTCAACGTCTTCCACGGGCGTATCAAAAACGGGAAGGTAACGCTTGGCTCGCACCACCTTGATGCACCTGATGAGCTGAAACATGCTGAAGAAAAACCAAGTCAGGCATTTGTAAGACCTCACGAAATAGGTATCAGCAGAATACGAAGCAGTGAAAGCGACCTTACAGGAACTATCCGGGAGGTGCGGCTCATGGGCGGACAGATTGGCCTGAACCTCGCCTGTGAAGGATTTGATCACCCGATTGATGCCGAAATACCGAGAGATCTGTACATCAATCTTGAGCTTGCCAAAGGTGATACGGTGTTCGTTTCCCTGAACCGGGTCAAGGTATTTACGGGGGATTATGTGATTTGAGGTGATAGTGGCGGCATAGCCGGAATCAATTTTCCGGTTATGCCACAAGGATGTTATTGAGACGATTATCTGTACTCTTGCAAAGTTTTCAAAGAGCTCTTTATTGGTTCCGGTACGAGTGACGCTGGTCTTGGCTGCGAACAAGGTATCGGGAACTAATTTAAAATCCTACACTCTTCTTCCATTTTTCATGTCTTTCATTCTCCATCATTTCATGCATAAAATTTCGGCGGTAAGGAATGTAATTTTCTTTTTCAGTCTCTCTCTGCTTTTGGGCGGCAACAGCTCTCTGAGTTTCCTCATTCCACTCACCGATTCTTTTTTGTGCCTCCGAATAGCCAAGCATCTTTGCCTTTTCCATGTCCGACAGTGCAGCATCTCTATATCCTAGCCCATAGTTAACAAATCCGCGACTGTAATACGGTTCAGGAAATTGTGGATCCAGCTCAATCGCTTTGTTGTAATCCGCTATTGCACCATCACGATCCCAGATGTTAAATTTTGATGTGCCTCGTTGTTGATACGCTCTAGCATTTTTCGGGTCAAGCTCTATTGCCCTGTTATAGTCGGCTATCGCTCCCTGGTAATCTTTAAGCCCAAAATAAAGAATCCCCGCCGCAAGCAGCGGGGTATTGAAGATTTCCTCTTTTAGAACAGTGACAACTGATAATCACTGTAGCGTTTCTGATACGTACCGCCCTGCCCTTTGACATACTTGCCTATCATGTCTTCATTTCCAT
>CAILRB010000046.1 GCA_903836465.1 uncultured Chlorobiaceae bacterium | reverse complement strand
TAGTGTCATGTCAAGAAAATAATGTCGCATAAAATGCTTATATTTTCTTCATACTCAACCCAAACCCGGATTGATCATGAAGAAATACAAAGTAACCCTGACCCAAGAAGAGCGCGAAGAACTGGAGGCAATCAGCAGCAAGGGGAAACATGCCGCTCAAACCGTACTGAATGCACTTATCCTCCTTGCGTGTGACGAAGGTAAATTTCAACAGCAACGCTCGATCAATGAGACGATTGCCTGCGTGTTGAACGTGAGCATGAAAACCATTGACAGAGTTAAAAAACGATTTGTCGAAGAAGGCTTGGATGCTGTTCTGCAACGAAAGCCTTCAACAAGAATATTTCAAACAAAGGTTGATGGAGATCTTGAAGCACATCTGATTGCCATGAGCTGCTCTGAACCTCCTGTTGGCTACAAACGCTGGTCTCTGAGGCTTTTGGCAGATAAGGCAGTTGAGTTAGAGTATGTTGATCAGATATCCTATGAAACAGTTCGGCAAGCTTTAAAAAAAACGTCATTAAACCGTGGAAAACAGAAGGCTGGGTAATCCCGCCATCACAGAACGGTGATTTTGTCGCCCAAATGGAAACGGTACTGGACATATACAAACTGCCGTATGATCCGTTGTATCCACTGGTGTGCATGGGCGAGTCACCGAAACATTTGATTGGCGAAACGAAGCTTCCAATTCCGGCACAACCAGGACGGTTAGCACGTTACGATTACGAGTACAGTCGTAAAGGAGTATGCAAGATTTTCATAGCCACAGAACCGTTGATGGGCAAGCGCATCGTAAGGGTGACCTCCAACCGGAAAAAGCAGGATTGGGCCAAATTTCTTGAAGAGATTGCACGGAAGTACCGTCATGCCGAAAGAATCACGCTGGTGATGGACAATTTTAACACTCATAAACCCGGATCGCTTTATGAAACCTTCAAGCCGAAGAAAGCAAGGACGTTGCTGGATCGATTTGAATTTATTCATACACCGATGCACGGCAGTTGGCTGAACATGCCAGAGATTGAGCTTAGGGTGCTCTCAAACCAATGCCTGAACCGTCGAATTGATACTATGACTGAGGAGCGCCGTCAGGTTGGGGCTTGGGAGAAAGAACGCAATAACAAGGAAGCCATTATAAACAGGCGCTTTACAACAGAAAACGCACGAATTAAATCGAAGAGACTTTATCCGTCAGTTTAGTCTATACGTGACACAACTATGGTTATGAAAGTGGCGAATAATAACGCAAGCCAAGAAGCACTCCATCTTTTTCCGCTCAATGTTTTTTGAAAGAATATTACAAGAATCAATATTCATTTCCTGAGCTTTAGATCATGGAAAAACGAAGTATTTCGATCATATTCTCTGACTGGTTCTGATAAAAAAGGCAGATATTATAGCGGATTTCAGAGATTCTTATTTCTGGAAAGGTGAGTGCAAGGTTACTCATCACAAGCTTTTGCCTTATTTTATGAGGACTATAAGCAGAGACTCCAAGAAAATTGGCGGTTCTACGTTGAATGCTGGCAACTTATGCTCCTGAGCAGGACAACAAGCATCTGTACCAGACTAAAAAAATGCTTTGAAAAATTCCTGTATTTTTCCATACTGCGAGTAATAACGGCCAGTATTTTACCATGCGGACAATCAAAGCGTATACTCTAAATTAGAAAAACATATATAGAACTTTATCTTGTATTGATCGCTATGACTGCTTCCAATAAGCTCATAACCAAACGCGAAGCTCTTGACGCTGTAAGGGCCTGGCAGGCGTCGGGGAAAAAAGTTGTCTTTTCAAATGGCTGTTTTGATATTCTTCATGCCGGACATGTTGAATACCTCACAGCAGCAAGAAAACTTGGTGATGTACTTCTTATCGGGTTGAACAGTGATGCTTCAGTCAGTCGGCTCAAAGGCCCAAACCGGCCTGTCTGTTGTGAAACAGACCGAGCAGCGGTGCTCTCTGCTCTGCAGGTTGTCGATGCCGTCACCCTTTTTGATGAAGATACCCCTGAAGAACTGATTGGCACCTTGTTGCCCGACATTCTCGTCAAGGGAGCAGACTGGGCAGTCGAGAGTATCGCCGGAGCGCGGGCGGTACTTGAACATGGCGGCGCAGTGCTGACCATTCCCTTGCTTGAAGGCCGTTCAACAAGCGGCATCATTGAAAAAATCATTCAGCTTTACTCTCAATCATTGACCTGCGGTGGAACGGATTAAACACTACAGTCTCAAACTTCTCACAGCCTTTCTTGCATTCTTGCTGGTGCTGTCGTTTGCCTCCCTGATTGTCCTGAACAGCGGAGTTCTTGACCGATTTGCCAAACATCTGGCTATCAGCCTTTTTAACGAAAAGCTTTTAGGAAGACTGGAACTGCAAGAGCTGCATCTGAAGTTTCCGAACAGGGTAACCCTCATCAATCCGAGGATTTATGGCCCGGGAGAAAAAACGCCAGCCATCGAAGCCCGTGCTCTTTCAATGCAATTCAATTTTCTCACTCTCCTTCAGCCTGACATCAAAACCTTGTACGTACGTCGCCTTACGGCCGATTCGCTCAGCGCCAGGGTTATTGAAGAGAAAAACGGCAAGCTTAATCTCGATGTTATTTTCACTTCCCGCGACCCCGACTCAACGAAAGCTCCGCTGAAACATTTTTTCTGTAAAAACCTGCGAATTAACCATAGTAATCTCTCATACACCGGGAAAATAATTCGAGGAGACAACGTAAACATAAGCGCAAAAGAGATCAGTCTGGAGCTCTCAGAATTCACAGTCAAGAAAAAACTTCTTAAGGGAACACTCGACCACTTGAAGTTCAACATTCCCCAGAGTCGTTTTTTCTTGCAGCAAGCCTCAGGAAGATTTCTTTTTTCTGAAACCCGTTCTGAGGTGCTTGCTCTGAAAGCTGCGAGCAGTAAAAGCCATGCCGAGCTCTCGGCCACTCTTGACCACTTTAATATTTACTCCCATCAGTTACAAAATCAGCTTGCCCTCAGTACCTCTTTTCTGAATATTCAGGAGCTGGCCATACAGAGTGACGACCTGAAACTTTTACTCCCGGAACTTGTTCTCCCTTCGGGCCGCTACACTTTTAAAGGCAACGCCAGAGGGAAAAAAGACAATATTAAAATCATTGATGCACTGCTGTCGCACCTAAAAAGCAGAGTGGCTGTAAAAGGAGAGCTGCTGAACCTGCTGAACAGAAATGCCTTTGCTTTTGCACTCAAATGCGACAGTTCCAAAATTTCTGAGCCCTTTGTTGAGTCACTTGTGAAAGAGAGTTCGCAAAAGGAAATTGCCCGCAAAACCGGTGATATTACCTTTTTTGGCACGGCCAAAGGCAACCTGAATACTGTGAAGGCAGATATTACGACTCTCTCTGCGGCCGGAAAAGCATCAGTGACCGCTGAAGCAGCTAGGAAAGAATCCGCACCGCTTTCTTGTAAAGGCACGTTTGCGCTGAACGGGTTCAAGCCGCACCTCTTTATGGCGCCAGGTCCCGTAAAGAGCCTTCTCAATGCTTCCGGGAGTTTTGAGGGAAGAACGGACAACAAGGCGATTCGCCAACTGACCCTCGACATGAAGGTTGCTGATTCCTTCTGGCAAAATCAGCAAGTGAAAGAGGGCTCCATCTCAATGAATTACAGTAATAGCCTGCTGAATACTTCCCTGTTTCTGAAAAACGACCAGACCAGTCTCACACTTGACGGTGGAATCGACTGGAAAGATAAAGCTCCCCGCTACCATGCATCAGGGAAAACAACAAGATTCGATTTTTCAAAACTACTCGATTCAAAAAAATTCACCACTGATCTTAACGGAGTCTTCGCCATACAAGGATCAGGATTTGATCCCGGAATGTTGAACGTTGCTGCAGTTATGCAGTTTGCCCCCTCAACAATCAACGGGTTTGAGCTTAAGGAACATTCAAAAGCTTCCATCGAAATTGTTCAGAACGCAGCCTCCTCTCGGGCAAGCATAAACAGCGATTTTCTTGATATTCTTGCTGAAGGCAATTATTCGTTCGAAGAACTGATTTACCTTGGCAAACTTGCAGGTTCTGGTATTTCAAGGGAAATATCTGGACAAAATATCTGGCAGACAACACTTCCCGCTCTTGTTACTGAAGAAAATACACTCAAGAAACCGTTTACAGTCAACTACCATATCACCGTCAAAGATATCTCTCCGCTATCGCTGTTTTTGCCGCTGCAGAACCTTACTCTTCAGGGCAAAGCTGAAGGGCGTGCCGTATACCATAACGGGCAATGTTCGATCAGCTCTTCAATCAACCTTGCCAGTCTGCATTCGCAAGACAACTTGTTTCTTGAAAATCTCTCTCTGGAGGCAGGAGTAGAGTGCAACGGCAACGGAGCTCCGCAAGCTTCGGTCTCCGGCAAAGCTTCCTCAATAACCGTTGCCGGTAAAAAAGCTGGTAATGCAGTTTTTTCGACCCACTATACACCATCACATCTTGAAGCCGCCCTCGACATTGCCATACCTGATCCTGCTCAGAGTATGTCGGTTACATTTACAGCCTCAAAGAGCAACAGCGGCTATGAGCTGCTGTTCAACCACCTGTCAATAAAAGATGCTGCGGGAATATGGCATGCAGAAGAAAATTCGCGTATCATGCTGGGCAAAACATCGGCAAGATTCAACCATTTTACACTGGAGAAAGGATCGCAACGAGCGGTGCTTGATGGCGAACTGAGTAACTCGCAACCGGGCAGTTTTCAGTGTACCTTGTCAAATATTGAACTCAACGAGTTGAAACGGTTTGCTCTTGATCCCGCTCTTGACAAGCTTGCAGGAACAATCAATGCATCGTTGACGGTCAGCGGCAACCCGGCTTCGAAAACAAGTTCGCTTACCGTTAACGGACAGTCCGTCCGTTATGGTAAATTCACGATTGGAACACTTCAAGGCCATGCCCTTCACCATGGTGATCAGCTTCGTTTTGACATGCACAGCAGCGCACCTATACCGGAGAAAAATTCAGAAAAAGTATCACCAACCCTAAACACTATCGATGGAACCGGCACTATTCCGCTGGTTCTCAACTACTATCCCTGGCAGTTGCATACGCCTGAACAACAAACGATAAGCGCATCATTCCAATCGGATAATCTTTCTGCCCAGTTTCTGGAATACTTGCTGCCTTTCTTTACATCGGCTGAAGGCATAATCCCCACAACGCTTAAAATTGAAGGGAAAACACCCAAACCAGATATTTTTCTGACGGCTCATCTGCGTAATACCAAAATACAAATCGAACCAACGCAGGTATCCTACCAACTCAATGGTGAGGTCTATGTCACCCCGAAAGCCCTTGAACTGAGGAATATAACCGTCAGTGACAATCTCCGTGGATACGGAAAAATTGATGGTGTGGTCTTACTTGAAAAGCTGGGGCCCAAAGAGCTGAATCTTACCGGCAAATTTAACAAGCTCCTCTTGTTTAACAAAAAAGACAAACAGGATGAAACTTCGTTCGGGAGCATTACCGGTACAACCAATAACATTCTTTTCCATGGCAATCTCTCTGCACCGATAGTTGAAGGCGAATTAAGAATTGATGCGACAGATTTCTCGCTCTACCGTGCAGGGGCCAATGAAAGCGCAAAATATCTTGGCGTTGATAAATTTATTGAATTTGTCTCCCGTTATCCCGCACGGAGTCCGGCGGTCAGCATTGGAAAAAATGAAACCGCGACAAAATCAACTGAATTTTATTATTCCCTGATTGATATCCTGCAGATAAATAACCTGCGGCTCAGCAGTATTGAACCACTCAAGTATACGGTTATTTTTGACCGCATCAGAGGCGAACAACTTGAAACGTCCATCAACAACCTCTCTTTGATTATCAACAAAAACAATCAGCAATATCAATTGTTTGGATCGGTAAACATTATCGGGGGTAAATACAAATTGTCCAACACAAACTTTGACCTTCAGAATGGTGGAAAAATCACCTGGAACAATGTTGATATCCGAAGTGGAGTTATGGAGAATCTCTACGGCAATAAATATATAAACGCTTCAAATCAGCAAACTGGTGAACGCGATAATGTTAACCTGCTTTTGGCCATAACCGGTACCCTTAACGACCCGCAGGTTGCCATGGGTTATTACCTGAATGAACAGACGCAGCCTTATGCGTCAGTCAACATGATCGGCGGTCAATCGAGCCAGATTGACCCCAACGCAGAATTGAACGTCATCTCTATGCTGCTCTCCAAGCAATGGTATATCAAGCCAGGAAGCGGAGGACAGAATGGAAACATTGCTGTTTCAAGCGTCGGCTTTTCTACTGGCTCCGGCATTCTTTCATCCCAAATTTCCAGGGTCATTCAGGATATTGGCGGACTTGAAAGCTTCAATATCAATGTGGGAATGGACAAACGTGGCGCTCTGAGCGGACTTGATCTTTACTTTGCGCTCAGTGTCCCTGGAACAAATGGAAAAGTTCGTTTTATCGGAACAGGAGGATCTGCCGACCTCGGAGGCTCAGCTATCTCCAATTATTACGGTACATCACAGAAAATTGAATACAGGGTTACTCCGAAAATCTACATCGAAGCCTCCCGTTCTTTCGGACAAGGAGTGAATTCAACATCCAGTTCAAACCTGCAGAAACCTGCTGAAACATGGGGAGCCAGTCTTTCGTACAAAGAACGTTTCCAAAGCTGGGATCAGTTCTGGAAACATCTGATTCCTTCATCCGATAAGTCCGATAAGAAGAGATAAATCCTTGCAGTTTTTGTAAATTGTCTGCGGATACATTCTGTAACAAACTTTGTAATAACGTGTTGAGAGGAAAAAACATCATCATCGGCATCTGTGGTGGCATTGCCGCCTATAAAACACCGTTGCTTGTAAGACTTTTAAAAAAAAGAGGCGCAAATGTCAGAATTGCTCTCACGGATGGAGGTAGCCACTTTGTCAGTGAACTTGCGCTTGCAACAGTTTCAGAAGAACCTGTATACCGATCCATCTTTCCTCCAACACAGACCGAAGGGACTGACTTTACGGGCCACATCTCTCTCGGTGAATGGGCTGACGCTCTCATCATTGCACCTGCCACAGCAAATACCCTGGCCAAACTCAGTGCCGGTCTTTGCGATGATATGCTTACCGCCTGTTTTATAACCCTGCGACCAGGAAAACCAGTGCTGATATTTCCGGCAATGGACGGCCAGATGTTCCTGTCGCCCTCTGTCCAGCGAAATATAAAAACCCTTGCCACACAAGGGTGTCGTCTTATAAGCCCTGAACGCGGTGAACTTGCTTCAGGACAAAGCGGTCTCGGCCGTATGCCTGAGCCCGAGTCTATTCTGAGCTATCTGGAAGAAGAACTCTTTTCCACAACCCGACGCTCCCCTCTTTATGATAAATCGGTGGTTGTTACCGCTGGCCCGACAAGGGAAAAAATTGACGGTGTTCGTTTCATCTCCAACTACTCTTCTGGCAAGATGGGATTTGCCATCGCACGCGCAGCAGCAAAGCGCGGCGCCAGGGTCATACTTATTACCGGACCGGTTCATCTTGAGACGCCATTCGGGGTAGAACGTCTTGATGTTGAAAGCGCTGAAGAAATGCATACTGCAGCTCAACGCTTTTTTCAAAGTTCCAACGTTTTTGTTGGTGCTGCCGCAGTCTCCGACTACCGCCCTCTGGCACCTTACGAAGGAAAAATGAAAAAGAATGAAGATGAAATTGTATTAACCCTTGTAAAAAATCCCGATATTCTTGCTGACTTCAGTATGCAAAAAGCTCCGGGACAGCTTGCCATAGGGTTTGCGCTTGAAACTGAAACCGGTATGAATAATGCCCGAAAAAAACTGCTTGAAAAAAAACTTGATCTTATTGCGTTCAATTTTTTTGACCGCAAAACCTCCGGTTTTGAAGTCGATACAAATATTCTTACTCTGATAGAACGCGATGGTGTTACTACAGAACTTCCCCAACTGACAAAAGATGAGGCAGCAGGAAAACTGCTTGATGCCATAGAAAAACTCTACCGGAAAACCGGCAATAACCCCTGAAAAAGTAATTTGTTATTTAATGCAAGGTTTATTATTCACTGACAATGAACAGAGCCAACCTGCAGAAAAAGATTTCTTAACATCATCCGCAGATATGGCTCTGTTGTTCGAAACAGCCAAAGAGTGTCGCAAATGTATGCTTGCCGGAACCAGGCAAAACTTTGTTTTCGGTGAAGGCAATCCTTTAGCAAACCTTGTTGTTATCGGGGAAGCTCCGGGAGCAGAAGAAGATGCTTCCGGCCGGCCTTTTGTAGGACGGTCAGGCCAACTCCTTGATAAAATTCTTCAGGCTGCCGGATTTAGTCGTGAGGAGGTCTATATTTGTAATATCCTGAAATGCCGTCCACCCGGTAACAGAAACCCCCTCGACAATGAAATCAGGAGTTGCATGCCCTGGTTGCTCCGGCAATTGCAGATTATCAACCCGAAGATCATCCTTATGCTTGGAAAAGTAGCTGCCAACACAATTCTTGATAACACTCTTTCGCTTGGCAGCATGAGAGGAAAACTGACAAGATGGAATGGATATGACTGTTTTATTACCTATCATCCCGCAGCCCTTCTGCGTAACCCCAATTGGAAAAGAGGATGCTGGGAAGATATTCAGGTAATGATGCGCCACTACGCCACAGTCTGCGGCAAAGAAACTTAGCTTTAAAGAGAGTAGCCCGATGATCAAAAAAGCGCCTGTTGCCATAGATTTCAGCAAGGATATTGACTTCACTCAGGAGAGCCGCATTCCCCCCTATTCAACTGAAATTGAACAGGAGGTGCTTGCCTGCATTCTGCTTGAAGATGACCCCATTGAACAGGTCATCCAGATCTTCGGCGATAATGGCGAAGAGGTCTTTTATGAACGGCGACATCAGATTATTTTCAAGGCGATGATGCAGCTTTACCATAAACGGCAGGCAATTGATATTATCACCGTCAGCGAAGAGCTGCTGAAAATGAATGAGCTTGAACCTGTCGGCGGAAGGCACTACCTGGCCGAGCTTTCGGGTAAAGTTATCAGCGCCGCCAATATTGAGTACTACGCCCGTCTGGCCAAGGAAAAGTATCTTTACCGGCGCATGATCTCAATATCGGCTAAAATTTCCGGTGTGGCTTACAGTTCATCGATGGATATTTTCGATCTTGTTGAACATGCTTCCCAGCAGTTCTTCAATATTTCCCAGGCCGGTATTAAAAAGAAGGCTTCGTTAATAAAAGAACTTGTTAAAAACGGCATACGGATGCTTGAAAGCCTGAGAGCTTCACAATCATCCGTCACCGGCGTAGGATCAGGATTCTCCGAACTGGATCAGCTTACAGCCGGATTTCAGCCATCCGACATGATTATCATTGCAGCAAGGCCTTCTGCAGGAAAAACAGCATTAGCGCTTGCGATTGCCCGTAATGCTGCTGTAGACTTTGATACCCCGGTCCTTTTTTTCAGCCTGGAAATGGCGGAGGTACAACTGGCCATAAGGCTGATGTGCGCCGAAGCTTATGTTGAATCACAGCTTGTCAGAACTGGTCGTATCACCCCTGAAATGATGGGACGGATTATCAACAGTATGGACAAGCTTAATGAAGCAAAGCTGTTTATTGACGATACGCCAGGAATCTCCATTATGGAACTTGCCGCCAAAACCCGCCGGATGAAACAAGAGCACAATATCGGCATGATTGTGGTAGATTACCTGCAGTTGGTAACACCGGTCAGGGATGGCAGAACGAACCGAGAGCAGGAGATCGCGCAGATATCCCGATCACTGAAGGCGCTGGCCAAGGAACTGAATATTCCAGTCATAGCCCTTGCACAGCTTAACCGCTCTGTCGAACAGCGCTCAGGCGACAGAAGACCCCAGCTCAGCGACCTCAGGGAGTCCGGTTCGATAGAACAGGATGCTGATGTGGTCATGTTTCTGTCAAGACCGGAAATGTACGGTAAAACAACCTTTGAAGATGGCTCATCAACAAAAGATATTGTTGAAATTGTGATCGGCAAACAGAGAAACGGACCGATTGGAGATATCCGGCTTTTGTTCCTGAAAAATTATGGCCGTTTTCAGTCAACAGCGAATACCTATGTTACTGCCGGTGAGGGAAAAGAAGCTTCCCGGGAACATTATCAGCCTGCTTTGCCTGAGCAGGAAAAATCGAATTTCAGCGCATTCATCACTCAAGACGACGCACCTTTTTAAGTATTTATTATGCAAGATAATAAACGGCTAACAGGCTCAGGAAGCAGGACAGAAAAACCGGTAGTTCCTCTCAAAGGGAAAGAAGCAACATACGCTGGAATCGGCGGCTCAAGAGGCATTACCATCGGAGAGTGCTATGCGTTCATCAAGGAGGAGAGTAAACATGAAGTCAGGGAACTGAACGAAAAAAACATCAGTGACGAGATTGAAAGATTTCTGGCCGCCTTGAACCGATCCGAACATGAGCTGAAGAAAATTGAGCAGCTCACCATAAGGAAACTTGGCAAGAGCTATTCCAATCTGTTTCAGGCACAAATTATGATGCTGCGTGATCCAATACTGCTTGATACTATTTGCAATCGTATCCGAGCGGAACGAAAAGGAGCGCATCTCGTTATTGCTGAAGAGTTTGATCACTATCTTCAAAATTTTAAAAATTCCGATAACCTGATTTTCCAGGATCGAGCTGATGATTTTCACGATATCAAAAACCGGATTATCAGAAACCTGAATATCAGAAAACTCCACTCATGGATCCCCGAAGGAGTAATTGTTGCGTCCGATAACCTTTCTCCTGCGGATATTATCCTTTTGAGCCGCAGCAACGTCAAGGGATTTGTTACCGATTCAGGTGGAAAAACCTCGCATATCTCCTTAATTTGCAAGTCACTCAAGATTCCGATTGTTGTTGGCCTTGGGAATATTTCTGAAAAGGTCTCGACCGGCACGCCGATGATCATCGACGGAAATACAGGAACCGTCATTATACATCCTGAAGAAAAAACCATCGAGCGATACCAGAAAATAAAAGAGGAGACGCAAAAGAATGAAGAAAATACGTCATTAACGGCTGAACTGCCCGCCACAACAAAATGCGGTGTCAGGATCACCTTTTATGCAAATATAGACTTCAAAGAGGAAGTACTCTCCATAACTGAAGCAGGCGCAGAAGGAGTCGGGCTCTTCCGAAGCGAAAACCTTTTCACTGAAGGGACTAAAGTTCCGAGCGAGTCTGAACAGTACGCCTGTTACCAAGAAATGGCTGAAGCAATTGCTCCTATGCCTCTGGATATCCGCCTGTTTGATATAGGCGGCGACAAGCTGATCTACTCTCCTGTCAAGGAGCCAAATCCTAATCTTGGATGGCGGGGTATCAGGATACTGATGGATTTGCCCAAAATACTTGACGCACAGATAAGGGCCGTCGTCAGGGCCAATCGGCAAGGTAATGTTAATATCCTTATTCCCATGATTATGTCTCTCGAAGAGATCCGGTATGTCCGGGCATCTGTCGAGAAACACTACTCAGAGCTGGCAATGGAGACCGATGAGCAAGTTGAAAAGCCGAGGATCGGGGCAATGATAGAGATTCCTGCAGCAGTAGAACTGATTGAAGAGATTACAAGAACGGCTAATTTTATCAGCATTGGAACCAATGATCTCACTCAGTACACCCTGGCTGTTGACAGAAACAATGTCATTGTACAGGATCTCTTTGAAAAATTCCACCCGGCGATTATCCGGCAACTCCACCGGATTATAACAACGGCCAATAAAAATCACTGCAAAGTATTGATTTGCGGCGACATGGGCTCCGATCCTCTCGCCCTGCCCTTCCTTTTGGGGTGCGGACTAAGAAAATTCAGCGTTGTCGTCTCGGATATCCCCAATCTTAAATCACTGGTATCCCGCTTCTCGCTTGCCGAAACAGAACAGCTTGCCCGAGAATGCCTTTCACTTACTACGCCAGTAGCCATAAAATCCTGCCTGGAAGCATTCCAGGCAGCTCATTGATATCTCTCCTGTCAGGGACGAGAGTCTTCAACTTTACGCAATGAGTGGAGATATTCTCCAATCATTTGCTGCTGTTTAGCCTGGAACAGTTGTGGGGCAACCGCTATTTTTTCAGCCTTCACGTCAAGCCCGGCAGGCAGAGTTTTTTTGGTGACCAGCGCAACGGCGTAGCCGTCAGTTGTTTTAAGCGGATTGGAGAGTTTTCCTGGAGCTAGACCCGACATAGCTTCTACAAGAGCACGATCAATACCATACCCCGGAATATAGCCGTCACTCCACCGAATACTGTCTGCGGTAACAATATGCAGGCCTGCATTTGCAGATACCACCTTTTCAAGCGTCATTCCGGGCCCCTTTACCATAGCTGCAAGTTTTTTCTCCAGAAAAGCGTCTTTCTTCTCACGAACCAGTTTCGCTGTAATGATCGTTTTCAGTTCTTGATCAAGCATACGATATCCTGTATCATTTTTGCTCGTCAGACGCATAACATAGAATCCTTTTTCAGTTTCAAGAACGTCGGAAAGCTCTCCTTCTCCTGCCTTGAATGCATAAGCCGTCACCTTCTCACTATAACCGATTTGCGGAATCATCATACGCTTGATGAATTCTCCTGTTTTTTCGATCTGCTGCTTTTCACTTGCGGCACTCTTGTCAAAACCTTTCTCTTTGGCATTTTGCTGAAACGCCATAGCACGACGACGCTCACTGTCAACCGTTTCCGTCGAAGGACGAATATTCCTTACAATCTCTGAACAGACAACAGCGCTTTTATCAAAGCCTGTCACCTTGATAATATGCAGGCCAAACTGTGTCTGAACCGGCCTGAGAATGGCCCCCGGTGAAGCATTGAAAACCGCTGCAGAAAATTCAGGGATCATACGCTCTTTGCTGAACCACCCAATGTCGCCTCCATTGATGGCGCTCCCGGGATCAGTAGAATATTTTTTTGCAAGCACTTCAAAAGGAACGCCCGCCTGAAGCTGTTTATAAATAAGCATCGACAGTTCGCGTACCTTCTGCACATCCTCCATGCTTGCAGGATTGAAGCGCAAGAGAATATGCGATGCTCTGGCAACTGGCTGAGGAGACGGAACAACCTTTTTAATCTTGATCAGGCGGTATTCCCCCCGATCGGCTACCGGACCAACAATCGTTCCAGGTTTGAGGTTCGACGGACTGAAAACAACTTCACCCGCCGCTGGTGAAAAATCACCACGGCTATAAGTTACGTTGATACCTGTCGGACGATCACTCTGCACTTTAACATAGTCGTTCTCATTGGCCGCACCGGAAAAATCGGCACGAGTCGTTTCAAGTTCGGTTCGAACGGCAAGACTGTCTTTTGATGACGGCTTCAGCGGAAAAAAAACAAAGTCGGCTTTTCTTGAAGGATACTCCTGCTTGAAAAGCTCTTTATGTGCGTCATAATATTGTTTAATTTCATCGCCTGTTACCGGAAAGCTACTGTCAACACCAGCAAAACTTAGCGGAACCGGAATAAAAGAGGCCGCAAAACGTGAAAACTTCCTGTTGACGATATCGCCAAGTTCCCTGTCGGTAATATGATCAAAAGTTTGAAGAGCCCTGACCAGCTTATTTTCTTTGAGTTCCAGGCGAACAAACTTTTCAATCTGAAGCCACAACTCCTTATTGTGTGGATCAAGTCGGGCACTCTCCAGTTTTTTGCGATCAAGTACCCCTGTTGCTGGATCAGTAAAATACTGACGAACCACCATAGGCGGGGTTGGACTATTAAGCGCCTCAACTACCTCCTGGTCCTGAAGGGTAATACCGAATTTCTCAAACTGCTGCTCAAGTAAAGTCTGGTCAACTACAGCACTCCATGCCTTTTCCTGCAACCCGAGTTCAATTTCTGATGTAACGTCAACTCCAGGATTGCTCCTTCGAAAATTTTCAGTAACTGCCTTGTAGGCATCATCATACTGGCTATAAGCTATAGGCTTTCCGTTAACTTTGCCTGCCTGATTCTCTTGTTTGCCGATTTTTCCGGTAAAATTCATTCCCCATTCGAAAACAATCAGCGCAAGAAATGCTGCCAGAAGAGTGTAGAGTATAATATGTGTCTTATCCCGCAAGCTGGACATTACAGCCATGGCTTATTCCTTCAATTAAATAATGTTGTAAAAAAAATTGTCGCCCCAACCTTCCCTGCCAACCAGCGGCACAAAACAAAACTGCTGAAAGGCCTCTCTCCTGAACGTATCACCGCATCTTGTAATGACCGTCATCTGCTGTGAATCAGCATTTCCTACAGGAATAACCATGCTTCCGTGTTCTGCAAGCTGGTGCTTCAACAACTCCGGTTCCTGGGGTGCTCCCGCAGTGACCACAATACCATCAAAAGGCACCTCATCAACCCATCCAAGCGTTCCGTCTCCAAAGCGACAAACTATGTTCAGTCCGAGACGGGAAAAAAGCTTTACAGCTCTTTCATACAACTCGGAAATCCGTTCAATGGTATAAACAGAATACCCGAGTGCATCAAGAATTGCTGCCTGATAACCTGATCCTGTTCCGATTTCCAGCACTTTCCCGGAAGGAACGCGTTCAAAGAGCAGAGTTGTCATAAAAGCCACTGTATATGGCTGAGAAATAGTTTGCCCGAACCCTATAGGATACGCACCGTCATTATAGGCTAAATCGGCGGCATCAACATCAAAAAAAAGGTGTCGTTGAACCTCCCGAAAAGCATCAAGCACCCGACTGTTAACAATACCATACTGTTTCAGCGTTTCAACCATCTCACGCCGCCTGACATCCTGAACTTTTTGCGACCCCTTCATCATCAAAAGTCTACCCGTTGAGCTTATCTCTTCAATCAACCGCAGGTATTATAAGATTATCGGCTCTTGCACTTGGACTGGCTAATATTGCATCAAAAACAACAAAAAACAATCTCCGGAGCATAGTTTACCATTTTTGACAATAAATCCCGCTCTGGCTTCCCTCTCTCTCCTGATCCATATCCTCAATAAACACCAATACTTTTTTCCGCATAATGACGATCACGCTAACGTCCGAGAATCGCGGCAACAAACTCCGCACGATCAAACAACTGAAGATCATCAATTTTTTCACCGACACCGATATACTTGACCGGCAGCTTAAGTTCTCGTGAAATGGAGAGCACAATTCCGCCCTTTGCCGTCCCGTCAAGCTTGGTAACCACAAGCCCGGTAACCTGTACGAACTTCGTAAATTCCCTTGCCTGCTGCACGGCATTCTGCCCGGTTGTGCCGTCAAGAACAAGCAATACCTCATGAGGCGCTTCAGGAATCCTCTTTTTAGCCACCCGCATTATCTTGGCAAGCTCCTCCATCAGGTGGCTTTTATTATGCAGGCGTCCGGCAGTATCAACAAGTACCACATCGGCATTTCTGGAAACCGCAGCGCTGACAGCATCATAGACGACCGAAGCGGGATCGGAACCCTGGGCCTGTCCGATCATTGGAACACCTGCCCTGTCGGCCCATATTTGAAGCTGCTCATAAGCCGCAGCCCTGAACGTATCTGCCGCCGCTATGATGACTTTCTTGCCTGCTTTGTCATAATTGCGGGCTAATTTGGCAACGCTGGTGGTTTTGCCGGCGCCGTTCACTCCGACAATTAAAATGACGTAGGGCTTCGCCGGAAGAGGCGCATCAAAATCAAGCGGATGCTCCTCCCCGGTCTCCTCGAGCATCTGTTGAATCTCCTCCATCAGCATTTTGTTCAGCTCCTCTTCAGAGCGATAACTCTCTGTTTTTGCCCGCTCCGTAATTGCCTCAACAATCCTTAGCGTGGTCTCCACACCAACATCGGCAGCAACAAGAATCGTTTCAAGCTCCTCAAGAAACTCTTCGTCTATCTCTGTTTTTCCTTTTGTAATAACGGAAAGTTTCTCCCGAAAAGTATCGCGGGTTTTTTCGAGCCCTTCCTTTAACCTTGATATTTTGAACTTGTCAAAAAAACCCATAAAAAGAGGATATTGCCTTCTGTTATTGATATTGTAATCCCTGTGGCGTGGAGTAACAATGAAGCGCTCCACTCCTTAATAAGTATGAACTTTAATTTACGTAAAAAAATGCCATATAAAGCTATTTCGGGAATCGGGGAATTCGGCCTGATTGACAGAATCGCAGCTCTTGTGCAACCAACCCTCTCTGCTGTACCCAAACTGTTGACCGGAATTGGCGACGACTGCGCCGTCTTTCAGCCGTCAGCGGAACTTTTACAGGTCGCAACAACCGACATGCTTGCCGAACAGGTGCACTTCGATCTGCTGACAACACCCCTGAAACATCTGGGAAGCAAGGCTATCAGCGTCAATGTCTCCGATATTTGCGCCATGAATGCCACACCCCGATACGCCCTGATCGCGGTTGCCGTGCCAGCATCATTCCCGATAACAATGATTGAAGAACTCTACATCGGCATGAGTCATGCGGCAAAAGAGTATGAAATTGCCATTGCGGGCGGTGACACCTCATCATCACAATCCGGTCTGGTCATTTCAGTCACCATGATCGGTGAAGTGTCACCGGAGCAGATCACCCGCAGAAGCGGCGCCAAACCCGGGGATTTGCTCTGTGTAACCGGGTCGCTTGGGGGAGCTGCCGCTGGGCTGAAACTGCTCACGCGCGAAAAAGAGATTATGCTGAACCATCTTGAAAATAACGAGCCTTATTCCAAAAACGTTATGGCAGAACTGAAAGAATACAGTGAAGTCATACAGCAGCAATTGCTTCCTCTTGCACGAATTGATATTGTAAGGTTCTTCCATTCGCGCAATATTCGCCCCTCATCAATGATCGACATTTCGGACGGTCTCAGCTCTGATCTCCAGCATATCTGCCAGCAATCAAAGACTGGCGCACTGATTCGGGAACGCAGTATTCCCATCTCATCCAGCACACGAAGAGTTGCCGATGAAATGCAGGATGATGCTCTGACCTGGGCGCTGACGAGCGGCGAAGATTACCAGTTGCTCTTTACGATTTCAAAGGAGGAGTACCAGAGAATTACCGATAACAAGAAGATATCTGTCATTGGAGAAATTACTGACCAGGAGGCGGGAGTACATCTTGTTGATATCTATGGCATGAACATCGATCTTGCCTCAATCAGGGGATTCGATCATTTCAGCGCGTAACTCCAATGACTCTGAGAAAAATGAGGGTAACGCAAGAACCATTTATTTTTTTGGGAAACACTGCGAAGATAGTAAATTGCTCGTCCTGTAAAGCACGACCGCAAGCCGAAGTGGCGGAACTGGTAGACGCCCGGGACTTAAAATCCCGTGTTCAGCAATGGACGTACGGGTTCGATTCCCGTCTTCGGCACCATGTAAGACTGGCCGTCTTTTTCAGGCTTTCTCACCCTTGCAGTACTCCTTCACCCTAAATTTACCGCAATCATGAGTTCGGAACTTACGAAGATCCTGCTGAACGAAGAGGAAATGCCCCGCCACTGGTACAATATTCAGGCTGATCTGCCTTCACCGCTACCACCTCCCCTGGGGCCTGATGGTAACCCGATAGGCCCGGATGCCCTTGCCAAGGTCTTTCCTATGAACCTTATTGAGCAGGAGATGAGCACTGAACGGTGGATAGAAATTCCCCAGGAGGTACAGGCTATTCTGAAACTTTGGCGTCCCTCACCCCTCTACCGGGCCCATCGACTTGAAGCAGCCTTAAAGACTCCGGCAAAGATTTTCTATAAAAATGAGGGCGTATCGCCCGCAGGCAGCCACAAGCCCAACTCCGCTGTTCCGCAGGCATGGTACAACAAGGCGTTTGGCATAAAGCATCTCATTACTGAAACTGGCGCTGGCCAGTGGGGAAGCGCACTTGCCATGAGCTGCAAACTGGTCGGTATCGACTGTAAAGTCTTTATGGTCAGAATCAGTTTCGACCAGAAGCCTTTCCGCAAAATCATGATGAACACCTGGGGGGCAGAGTGCATTGCCAGCCCAAGCATGCAAACCGAAACAGGACGACGGATTCTGGCGGAGACACCCGACACACCAGGCAGCCTTGCCATTGCCATCAGTGAAGCCATTGAGCTGGCTGTGCAGCGCGATGATACCCGCTACGCACTCGGCAGCGTCCTGAACCATGTAATGCTGCACCAGACCATTATCGGCCTTGAAGCCCGCAAACAGCTTGAGAAGGTGAGCCTTTATCCGGATATCGTTATCGGCTGCGCAGGTGGAGGATCGAACTTTGCCGGTATCAGCTTCCCCTTTATCTGCGACAAAATCCATGGACGTGAGGTTCAGGTTATAGCCACAGAGCCCGAAGCCTGCCCTACCCTGACGAGGGGCCCTTATGTCTATGATAACGGTGACGTTGCAAAAATGACGCCGATGCTGCCGATGCACAGCCTTGGGCATGGCTTTATTCCGCCAGCCATTCATGCCGGCGGGTTGCGCTATCATGGTATGGCGCCGCTGGTAAGCCATGTCAAACAACTTGGGCTGATTGAGGCCACCTCTATTCCTCAGACGGAGTGCTACGAAGCCGCTCTGCTTTTTGCCCATACCGAAGGCTTCATCCCAGCGCCCGAAACCTCACATGCCATCGCGCAGACTATCCGTGAGGCAAAAAAGGCAAAAGAGGAGGGCAAGGAGAAGGTGATTCTCATGAACTGGTCAGGCCATGGACTGATGGATCTTCAGGGTTATGATGCTTTCCTGTCAGGAAAAATCAGTGACTACCGACTCCCCGAAGAGTTTCTGCAACGTTCTCTTGCCGCCATCAAAGACCACCCCGCTCCACCGAAAGCGTAAAAGCAAACTCCCCGTTACTCTCAATACTTTACCAAAAGGCACAGAGTAACGGGTTGTCTAAAACAGCAAAGAGAATCCTTTATCCTTTCGCTTAAACTTTTTTATCTCGGCCTTATAAAATTTAATCTGTTGACGACAAATAAAATCCCTGAATATTGAAATATCCTCCAGCTCTTGCGAACGTCTGAATTCAGCGGTGAGCGAAGCGAGTCCAATGCAATGCCGTGTCAGGCACCGGACACTCAGGCGCAGGAATAAATGGATGACCAGCGGCAATATGTTCAGCTTCTGACTTTTTCAAATCAGCATAGATAGCCTGCAAGTCATAGCCAAATTTGGCTGCATGGGCATCACGAATAGCTCTTACTTCATCTACGATTTCGTCATTCAACATTTTCGTCTCCAAGTAGTTCTTCGGGGGTGCAAATGAACGGGCGCGATACCTCTTTGTATCTCGAGGTTTACAATATGCCGACAGTTCCACGTCAGAAGATAATCAACTCCATTGACTGGTGGTAATTGCAAGGTGGAGCGCATTTTCAGAAGCCTTGGCTGAAATAATCCCCTTCGCTACCAGCGAGTTGGCAATATCGAGTACTTGTTCGGTTATCAAGATCAAGGGAACATCAATCAACTACGCCGCAGAGCTACGGGGTAGTTGATTGATGTTTAAGAATTTTCGAGGAATATATCCAATAGCGATTTAAACCTGTCGACTTATACCGATCAGTCTACACCGGCATGAGGCATGGTTTCAACCGGTACCATTCCGTCAATGAGGGTTTCTGGCGCAATATCTTGTTGGTGCGGCCAGGTAACAGCCCCAAAAAGAATACCTACCTGATTGAAATAATGCTCACCTGCAAGTTCCCGGAAGAGACCGCGATCAAGGTAAGGCTTCATATCAAAGACACCCTGACGACCATCTTCAATTTCAACATAAATGCGATAATCGGATAACGGTTTGACAACTTTTACATCCCAATACATACAAGACCTCACAGTGGTGTAATTTTATATGGTTCCTCTCCATTAACCGACAACTCCCAATCAGCCATCAATTCATCACGATGTAATTCAATCCATGCTTGCACCAGGCGCAGTTGCTTGCGAGGCAGATTGCCAGCCAAAATCTCTCCATTCGATACCCAAAGAAGCTTCAAATTCCGCGTATCTCGCATGAATGTGCGGGGTATTGTGATGTTTATTGTCGAGAAGATACAACCGGATAATGATTCCGTAAAACATTGATATGATTGGCACTTCTTATGTTCTCCTGTTTTATGCCTTACAAACAATCAGACTGACCCGCGCAAACCGCAGATTTTTGAAGCATATAACCGCGCAGGCTTTTCCTTGAGAGAACACCACCAACATTTAAGCAGTGTTCCCACGCAAGGACAAAAGAAATGAGTTACTCGCTGTGCACCTGCCCTTCGCCTTCACTGACCGGTACTACCCCATCAACAAAGCGAAGTTCGTTCTCCGTTTCATCAAAGACAATGCGGATAGTGCTACCTTCTGAAAATCTCCCTTTCAGCATCTCTTCGGCAAGAGGATCTTCAACATATTTTTGCAGCGCCCTTTTCAGCGGACGTGCACCGTATTTCTGGTCATAGCCTTTGTCAACAAGAAACTCTTTGGCTTTTTCATCGATTTGCACCTCAATGCCCATATCGTGGAGCCTCTTGAAAAGTTTGCCAGCAGTAATATCAATAATCTTGAAGATATGCTGTTTTTCAAGCGCATGAAAGACAACGATATCATCAATTCGGTTGAGAAACTCGGGATTGAAGACCCGTTTAAGGGCGTCCTCAATGGTTGACTTCATTGCCTTGTAATTACCGGTTGCGTCATCAACGGGAGTAAAGCCCATGCCTGATCCAGCGCCGAAATTCTTGATATCCTTGGCGCCGATGTTCGAGGTCATGATGATTATTGTGTTACGGAAATCAACCTTTCTTCCCATGCCATCGGTAAGAATCCCTTCATCAAGCACCTGAAGCAGAATGTTGAACACATCAGGATGCGCCTTCTCAATCTCGTCGATAAGCACCACTGAATAGGGCTTGCGTCGAACCTTTTCGGTCAACTGACCGCCCTCTTCATAACCAACATATCCCGGAGGCGCTCCAACAAGACGGCTGACTGAGAATTTCTCCATATACTCGCTCATATCAGCCCTGATGAGGGCATCTTCGCTGTCAAAAATGTAGCGGGTGAGCGCCTTGGCAAGTTCGGTTTTGCCAACACCGGTAGGCCCGAGAAAAATAAAGGAACCGATCGGGCGCGAGGGATCTTTCAACCCGGCACGGGTTCGCTGTATAGCCTTGGTAATCTTTTTGATAGCCTCGTCCTGACCAATGACCTCTTTGGTGAGATCAGCCTCCATGGTGAGCAGCTTTTTGGACTCTGACTGTGCGACCCTTGCCACTGGAATACCGGTCATCATGGCAATCACGGAGGTAATATCGGCCTCAGTAACGTCGTAGACACTTTCAGCAGACCTGTCCTCCCACTCCTGCTTGGCCTGATCAAGGGCATCAATCAAGTGCTTCTCCTTGTCGCGAAGCCTTGCCGCTTCCTCAAAATTCTGCATCTTCACCACCTGGTTTTTCTCTGTCTTGACCTCCTCGATGGATTTTTCAAGTTCAAGAATCTCCTGAGGCACATGAATATTGCTCAAATGAACACGCGCACCAGCTTCATCCATCACGTCAATCGCCTTGTCGGGCAAAAAGCGGTCGGTGATATAACGCTCGGAAAGTCTTACTGCCTTGTCAATAGAATTTTCCGAATAGTTGACATGATGATGAACCTCATACTTCGACTTGATGTTGTTAAGGATCTGGATCGTCTCGTCAACCGAAGTGGGCTCTACCATGATTTTCTGGAACCTCCTGTCGAGAGCGCCATCTTTTTCAATAAACTGACGGTACTCGTCAAGCGTGGTTGCTCCAATACACTGCAGTTCACCACGGGCAAGCGCAGGCTTGAAAATATTGCTTGCATCAAGCGAACCCGAGGCGCCGCCAGCGCCGACAATGGTGTGCAGTTCATCAATGAACAGAATCACATCACGTGAACGCTCAAGCTCATTCATGAGCGCTTTCATCCTCTCCTCAAACTGTCCCCTGTATTTTGTACCGGCCACAAGCGCCGCAAGATCAAGAGCAACAACCCTTTTATCATAGAGCACCCTCGACACCTTGCGCTGCACAATCTTGAGTGCAAGACCTTCGGCAATAGCAGTCTTTCCGACGCCGGGCTCACCGATCAGTACCGGATTATTCTTTTTACGGCGACTCAACACCTGGGCCACACGCTCAATCTCCTTTTCTCGTCCGATAATCGGATCAAGTTTGTCGTCAAGGGCAAGACGAGTGAGATCACGGCCGAAATTGTCAAGCACAGGAGTTTTTGTTTTCTCAACCTTTCGCGGATCCTGCTTTTTTTGCCGTTCAGCGCCTCCAGACGAATATGCCCCCTCCATCGGAGGATCATCAGACTCGCTCTTGCTGCTGGAGATACTCATCAGTTCATCCCTCACAAGATCATACGTCACGCCAAACTGTTCGAGAATCTCTGAAGCAATATTGTCATCTCCTTTCATGATCGACAACAGCAGATGCTCCGTTCCTATAATATTCGACTTGCAGATCTTTGCTTCGAGATAGGTGATTTTCAGCACCTTTTCCGCCTGCTTGGTAAGAGGAACATTGCCCATCTGGGTTTCAGCAACCCTTGGGTGCGTGCTTTCCTCAATCTTCTGCTTAAGACTAAACAAGTCTATCCTGAGATTTTTTAATATCCTGGCACCAATACCCTCGCCCTCCCTGATAAGGCCCAAGAGGAGATGCTCCGTACCAATGTAATCATGACCTAACCGTAGTGCCTCCTCACGGCTGAGGCGGATAACATCCTGTACTCTATCTGAAAAATTTCCTTCCATTCTTTATGTATCGATAAAATTGTTGTGAGTACCCAGTTTCATCATCTTCTGATAAGCAGATCGTAAAAATGAGTGTAAAAAATATTTATATAAAGATAGCTATGTTAGAACCAATTCCATAAAAACAGAGAACTCTTTCTACCGATTAAAGGTTCTCCACTCTCATGACTCAGATATGAATATTCATCGCATCCTTATTGACGACAACAATCCTGAACACCATGAACTCTCTATATATCGTACTGGCAGGATAAACAGGGTTCGTCTTCAGGATAAATCGTACAACACCTACTGCTCTCTGGAAATTGCCGCCCACGACTATGCCGCATTTTTTCATTACGACTTGCCTGAAGTATTAAACCGGCTGCCATTCATCTCGGAAAGCGGGCATGGACTTGACAGTTGGGATGAAGCGTTTCTGCATCACAGCAGCCTTGAATCAATGAGCCAGATTATTGCTGAACGAATAGCATCAATTGATACTGAACATCATGAAATAATTCTGCTCGGCTGGCAGGATCAGCCGGTTGGTGTGGCATATTTTCGTGAGATTGACCCGGCAAGGTTTGTTGATTTTCTTGGGAAGCTCAGGGCGTTTGTCGATGAGTCGGTAACCGAAGGATGTGATTTGGAGTTTATTTTATGAGTAGCGCCTCGATACGGCCTCGCCCTACTTGGCGACCAGTGAAATTATGCCGTTCTCAAGCGAAAAAAGCAGGGTGGGTGCCTGACGCATTTCGCCCCAGTAGAGATGAATGTATGAGGCTATCGTGTTATCTTTTCTGAAAAGGGGTGTTGTTATAGTTTCGCCTCGGGCGTTTTCTACCCCTGCAATGTTCTGCAGCTCTCCCTGGCGGCTGATGCGTGAATAGTGAAATTCGTGGCCTCGCAGCTCTTGTGCAGAACCGTTCAAAACAACTTTCCTGTAGCCGAGAGTCAGTCTGGACTCCTGCATGGTTGTCTCCAGATCAAGTGCGCCGCATAGGGGATAGACCGAACCATCCTTGAGCGTTATTGTTTTTCCAAGGTACATCATGCCACCGCACTCGGCATAGAGACGCCCGCCACTCTGGCTGTACGTGGCAATCTGCTCGCGCATGGTGCTGTTCGCAGAGAGCTGTTCGGCATAAAGTTCAGGGTAGCCGCCTGCCAGGTAAAGCATCTCTGCTTCAGGAAGACGTTCATCATGCATCGGACTGAAAAACACCAGGCGACCATACTCGCCGAGCACATCAATATTTTCACGATAAACAAAGTTAAATGCCTCGTCACGGGCTACGGCAATGACTTTATTGCCCTTGGCCATTGAGGTCGGAACAAAAAAAGATCCAGGTCTCTTGACCTGCGCAATCTCAAGCAGACGATCAACATCCACAGTTTTCCCGACATGCTCCGCCATCGCCGTAATAACGCTCTCGCGGTCATACCCGGCTGAGGTGTCAAGACCAAGATGACGCTCACTGATTGCCACCGCTTCGCTGCGGGGAACATAGCCCAGCGGTTCAACTCCGGCATCACGCGCTGCCGCTTCAAGGAAGCTGTAATGAGAATGTGTATTGACCTGGTTGAAAATCACCCCGGCAAGGTTCAGCGCAGGATCAAACGTCCGGAAACCATAGAGCATCGGCGCCGCAGAATAGGCCATGCTTTGAGCGTTGATGACCATGATAACGGGAATACCAAGCAACATGGCAATCTCGGCGCTGCTCCCCTCCGATTTTTCAGCCCCGTCAAACAGCCCCATAACACCCTCAACCACAGCAACATCGGCATCCGATGCATAGCGGCCGAACAGCCCCTGAACATGCTCCTTTGAGGCCATAAAGGTGTCAAGATTGATCCCGGCCCGCTCGCGTCCGCCAAACGTGGCCGCCATGGTGTGCAGGCGAGTATCAAGATAATCCGGCCCGCATTTGAAGGGCTGCACCGCAAGCCCCCTCTGGGCAAACATCCTCAGGAGAGCAAGCGTTATCGTGGTTTTTCCTGAACCGCTTGAAGGAGCGGCCAGCAGAAAGGCTGCGATTTGTCCTGCCATCCCCTATCCCTTTTGCGCAACCGGATCGGGATGCAAAAAACTGTAGCCCAGAGCGTTCACCAGCTTGTCGCTGTTCACCACTTTAAACGGTGCGGGTTCGGCAGATGTCGCCAGAGGGAGTCGGGGAACTCCAGCAGCATCGGCTGCTCTGCCGTAATAGTCGCGCCGCAGGATATGATTGGGACTGCAGGCGTTGAACACTTCGCCCCACTGCTGCAAACGGATGATCTCCGAAATGATCTTGATGCAATCGTCACGATGGATAAGGTTCATCGGCTGATCGGGATTTGTCAACGCTGTCAACGCTGGGAGATACTTTTCAGGGTTACGGTCATAACCAACCAGGCCGCCAAAACGCAGCACCGTGGTCTGAAACCCGCTCTCCTGCATCATCATCTCTTCGACAAGAAGCAGAGCCTGCCCGGACGGTGATTCAGGGTCAACGGCATCCTCTTCAGTAACCTCCCTGTTGAGCGAAGGATAGACCGATGTGGAGCTGACCATCAGCACGGAGCGCACCGGCGATTGACCCAGCGCATCTATCAATGAAGAAAACTGCTCAATATGGTACTCAACAATGTCATCGCGCCGAGTCGGAGGAATATTGACAACAAGAATATCGCTCTGGAGAAATGCGACGACATCGTCGCCGGTTACCTCCGGTTCAAGGCGAACCAGATACGGCTCGACACCGGCATCCTGCAACACCTCAAGCTTCTCTTCCCTTGTGGTCGATCCCTTGACTGAATAGCCTTCCTTGACGAGAGTCTGTGCAAGCGGCAACCCAAGCCAGCCGCATCCAAGAATAGTAATGGTCTCTTTCTGCATGGTACTGTTTTGCGGTTAAAGGTTCTATGACCACAATGTACAGGATCAGTAACTGCAATTCAACTGAATTCACATCGAGTTTCAGGCCTTTCAACGGATAAGCCAAACCCGGTGCTTTCGGAATGACATTCTGCACAGCTTTTTCCGGAGGTTACCAAATACTCAGGCGCTTTCACCTGAACCGGCCTGCTCAATCAATTGGTCAAGACAAGTGCTGCAAATGCAGGTTTCATAGCGCCCGGCAAGATAGTCGCGCACTTCGGATGGCACCTTTCTGGTGGCACACCAGCATGTTGAGGAGAGAGCGCAAGTAAACGGCTGCCCGCATACTGGACAGGTTACTGTTTTACCGCTGCCGATAGTCTGTTCGATAGATGTTGTCATGTTTGCAGATTTATGAATGTTTTCAATCACTCCCCCTGCTTCTCCGTGAGGTACTTCCAGTACTTCATCGGCATGTTGGATTTCTGCAGGCGGGCGTTTTTGCGATCGGGAATGGCGATGGTTTTAAAAAAGGTCTGCCACATTGCCTGAACCTTTTTTTCGTCGTCTGAGAGGGCGGGAGTGGTGAACTGTTCGATGGTACCGAACTGGAGAGTGCCGTTGCTCCAGCGGGCGGCGGTGCGGCGGTTGACATCGTAGAGAAACCAGTGCTGCGCTCTGAGCCTGGTACGGAAGTGGTATGCGAGGGGGTGGATAATGTTGTGATCCGGTTCCATTTTTGCCAGATAAGCCCCATCCCTGAGTTTTTCGAACCGCAGCAGCCCCTTCATGCGGTGCAGCTCCCTTCCAGCTTTTTTGGCAATGGAGACAATATCGAGCACCGCCGAATGGGTGAGGTAGCCGTTGACCTTGTCGCCATGCTTGAAGACAAGCGAAATGTAGTGGAGAAGGCTGGTTTCCATCCCCTCCTTTTCGGCAAGCATAAAGGAATAGATAGTGTGTGCGGCATCAGGCGCCTGCTTGCGAAGGCGGAAAAAAAGCGATTCCGCTTGAGTTGCATCGGTGCCTATAAAGAAGCCATCTTCGAAAAGGGTATCCTCACGCTCCGCCAGAGCAACCAGCAACGGGTCAGGCTCCTCTTCAAGGATCCATGCAATGGCTGACAAAAGGCCGTCGGCTGTGCCGTCGTACAGGTATCGATTCATAGCCCTCATGCGTAGAGAACGGGGAAAACAAGCTGCCGGGGAGGTGGCGCCACGATACCGTCACCAAGCAGCAGTTGCTGGCGGATAAGAGCTGGCGTCCGATCAGCTCTTTCAAAACCATGCCCTGAACTGGTAATAAAATATTTTGCCCGTTTCATCACCACCCCGATTTTTTTCATGCCCTCGGGTGTAATGGCTGAAAAACGCCGTGCAGCGATAATGCGTTTGGCAGAGGTGACTCCAATACCAGGTACGCGTAACAACGTGAGGTAGTCCGCACGGTTGATCTCAACAGGAAAGAATTCTGGATGGCGCAAAGCCCATGCGGTCTTGGGATCGAACGCTTCGTCAAGATTGGGAAGATCATCCGACAGAATCTCTTCAGCCGAAAAACCGTAGAAGCGCAGAAGCCAGTCGGCCTGGTAGAGACGATGTTCACGCAGCAATGGAGGAGCCGCCAGCACCGGAAGACGGTTATCGGCACTGACTGGAACGTACGCAGAGTAATAAACACGCTTGAGATTCATTTTTTTGTAGAGCCCTTGAGAAAGACGCAAAATCTGAAAATCGTTTTCAGGGCTGGCGCCGATAATCATCTGGGTGCTTTGCCCCGCCGGGGCAAACCGGGGAGCCCTGCGGTCAGCTTTGCGCTCAACAAGACTGGAGTGTATCTCCCGACCAATAAGCGCCATGGGCTCCAGAATGGAATCTTTATGCTTCTGGGGAGCAAGCCGCTGGAGCGAAACCTGTGAAGGCAGCTCAATATTGACGCTGATACGGTCAGCATACAACCCGGCTTTACGCACCAGTTCACTGCTGCAACCGGGAATGATTTTCAGATGAATATAGCCGCCAAAATGCTCTTCGGATCGCAGCGTTTCAACAACCCGTACCATCCGTTCCATGGTAACATCGGGGCTCTGCATGACGGCTGAACTTAAAAAGAGCCCTTCAATGTAGTTGCGGCGGTAGAAGTCGAGGGTAAGATCGACCACCTCCCGGGCGGTGAAGGATGCTCGCTCTACAGCATTGGTTGAACGGTTCACACAGTAGGCACAGTCATAACGGCAATCGTTGGAAAGCAAGATTTTCAGAAGCGAGATGCAGCGGCCATCATCCGACCAGGAGTGACAGATGCCACTTTGGGAGGTGCTGCCGGTTCCGCTTGAGGGAGCTTCACGCTTGCTTCCACTTGACGCACATGATGCATCGTAACGAGCGGCGCCAGAAAGTATCTGTAATTTCGCCAAGGTGTCCATAGCCAAAATATACGGAACGGAAAGAAGAAAAGAGAGGTAAGAGAGTCGGCGTAGCGGGATTCGAACCCACGACCCCTTCCACCCCAAGGAAGTGCGCTACCAGGCTGCGCTATACGCCGAAATGTCCTTCAGAAGGAAGGGATTATAAAGAAATCCCTGAATTATAAATAATCTTTTTTCAAGGTTTCGCTGTTTTTCTCTCCTCCCGAAAAAGTCGTACTGGCTCCATTTCATTTTTCCGAAAGAAGTTGTCAACATTTTTTTCATCAATCCACGAGAAGGTACAAATTCCTGCGATTAATACAAAAAGTGTAGTGTCTGAACGCAAAATACAAATAACTCATAAAGATAAAACAGGTTATAAAGAATACTGTTTTATCTAATATCGCCTCTCTCAAGGAGAAAAGAGAAGGCATCAACCGATGAATCAACACGTTATCAACAATCCATAAACATTACGGAGTCTCCTGCTTGCTGCCAAACCGATGCTTTATATACCCGATAAGAGGAGGTGTAACGGAAACCGCAATGATAGCAAGAAATATCAGCTTTCTGTTTTGCTGCACAAAGGGGAGCTGGCCGATAAGATAACCACCGTAACAAAACAATCCGACCCAAAACAGCGCACCAGTAATACAAAAAAAAATAAACTTGCGGTAGGGCATGGCACCTATTCCGGCAACGAAGGGAGTAAAAGTTCTGATAACAGGAATAAAACGGGCGATGATGATGGTCTTGCCTCCATGTTTTTCAAAAAAACTATTGGTTCTGACCAGATGTTCAGGATTAAAAAATCGGGATTTTTGATAATTAAATACTTTTGGCCCGAGTTTGTGACCAATCAGATAGTTGAGATTATCACCAAGCAGGGCCGCAGAAAAAAAGAGGACAAAGAGCAGATGAGGATTGAGCGATGAATCAGGCATGGAGGCCAGTGACCCCGCAGCAAAGAGCAGAGAGTCACCTGGGAGAAATGGTGTGACAACAAGTCCTGTTTCACAGAAAACAATGAGAAAAAGAATACCATAAAGCCAGAGGCCATACTGTGCAGCAAGAAGCTGAAGATGTGTATCAATATGAATGATAAAGTCGACCAGGAAAGAGAACAGATCGGTAAAGGAATAGTTCATGGTACTTGTTTCTTAAACAATGAAAACTTTTTGCTTTTGGCCGAAGCAATGTAGCTATTGCGTTTCAGAGTCGCAAAACCCGGCAGCACCCTGGCGCTGGAGGTAAGTCTGAAGAAAAGGTATTATTGTTTATATTGAGGTTCATGTTTTTAACACAAACAAGGCAACGTTCATGAGTTATTTCGCGTCAACCCGCTGCAAGCTCTATTATGAAGATACGGCAGAGTCTGATCCTTCAGCAAGGGCCAAACAAGCAGTACTGTTTGTGAATGGCTGGGCGATCTCCTCCCGATACTGGAAGCCACTGGTCGACATACTCTCGGTAAACTACCGATGCATTACGTATGATCAGAGCGGCACAGGAAAAACCATCATCAAGGGTTATCAACCAACCTTTACTATTCAGGGTTTTACCGATGAAGCAGCGGAACTCATTGAGCATCTCGGCCTCCAGAGCTCAAGAACGCTGCATATTGTTGGCCATTCGATGGGAGGCATGGTTGCCACTGAGCTTTGCCTGCGCTACCGTAACGCTCTTTTATCTGCTACCATCATTGCCTGCGGCATTTTTGAAGAGACCCCCTATACCTCTCTGGGACTCTTTTTTCTTGGCGGACTGATTGATGTTTCTCTGAATTTCCGGAATATTTTTCAGACTGAACCATTAAAAAGCATCTTTATCAAACGAGCTGCGTCAAAAGAGATCAGCCAGGAATATCATGATATCCTTATTGAGGATTTCACTCAATCCGATAAAGATGCAACTATTGCTGTCGGAAAATTTTCAATCGATCGTGATTCGCTGAGAGCTTATACGCGTCATGTCCTTTATATTGCGTCACCCTTGTTATGCAGTGTCGGTATGGCCGATCACACTATTCCGCCTGAAGGGACTATCTCCCTTTATAAAAGACGCAAAGCAGAGTCGGAGGCACCGACACATTTGGCAAAGTTCATGGAGGTTGGCCATCTTCCAATGCTTGAAGAGACTGCTGAATTTGCCAGCGAGCTTACAAAGCATTTTGAATTTGCAGAACAATTTTACAAAAGTAAACCTTAAGATTAATCTCTACTGTGAGTCATAAAATATTTTCCAAAAGCCTGTTTTTTCTTTTTGCATCCCTGATCGTCATAACACTGACGACCGCTGCGGCATACGCAATGAAGTCTTTTATGGGTCTGCCAAGCCTTGAGGAGCTTGAAAACCCAAACCCGGAACTCGCCTCTTTAGTCTATTCTGAGGACGGTGTACTCCTTCATAAATTTTTTCTGAAAAATCGAACCTTCATTCCGCTCAAATCTATTCCCCTTTCAACTCGTTACGCATTGATTGCTACTGAAGATGTCGCCTTTTACAGCCACTGGGGTGTCGATCTGAGACGGCTTGTCATTGCGATGGGTGAAAATATATTCAGGGGACCAAGCCGCTGGCAGGGGGCAAGTACCATTACCCAGCAGCTTGCCAAAAATCTTTACCTGAGTCAGGAGCGCACCGTCACCCGAAAAGTCAAGGAGTTTATTACCGCGATTGAACTGGAAAAGACCTATACAAAAGATGAAATTCTGGCGCTCTATCTCAACACTGTTTATTTCGGCTCCGGAGCTTATGGCATTGAGGCTGCAGCCTATACCTATTTCGGCAAACCGGCATACCTTCTGACACTGCCGGAAAGTGCAACGCTTATCGCGACACTGAAAAACCCTACTGCCTACAATCCTTCAAAAAACCCGTCAGGTGCAATCGGAAGAAGAAACCTTATCCTCTCACTGATGGAGAAGGTAAAATTCATTACCCCAAAACAGGCGGCAGCAGCGAAAAAAAGTCCGTTGGTGCTCAAATATACACCAGTCAGCCATCAAGGCCTTGCTCCTTATTTTACGGAATATGTTCGACAGACGGTCAAACCATCAACAATGCTTGGTAATCTCGATCTTTACCGTGACGGCCTGACTATCCAGACAACACTCGACAGCCGGATGCAGAACTATGCACAGCAGGCGGCGGCCGAACATCTTGCCGAACTGCAAGCTGCCTTCGACCGATCATGGAGATGGCCCGAATCTCTGAAAAACCAGATCATCATGGAGAGCGACCGGTTCACTGAACTTAAAGATAACGGACTGTCTGAGCAGCAGGCCATGGCAAAACTCAAGGCAGACAAGGTATGGCTGAATGAATTGTTAAAGGAAAAGACCAGAATACAGGTGGCTTTAGTGGCTATTGATCCAACCAACGGCCATGTCAAGGCATGGGTTGGAGGAAACAGATTTTCTCCTGATGAGTATAAATATCAGTTTGACCATGTGTGGCAGGCAAAACGGCAACCCGGCTCAACTTTTAAACCATTTGTCTATACTGCGGCCATCGACAAGGGACTGCCCGCAAATTTCCAGGTGCTTGACCAGCCCCTGGAACTCAGTAGCGGGAATGGTATCTGGTCACCAAGAAACTCCGACGGTTCATCTGGAGGGATGACGACGCTTCGCACAGCATTGAGCCGATCATTGAACCAGGTAACCGTAAGACTTGCCTACGAACATCTGAAAACTTCAGAAATAATCAGTTATGCGAGAAGATTGGGCATCACGTCACCCATGGCGTCAAACCTCTCTATTGCCCTTGGGACGTCGGAAGTAAGCCCGCTTGAACTGGCCGGAGCCTTTTCAACCTTTGCCAACAACGGTATCTGGAACGAACCTGTCTCAATCCTCAAGGTTGTGGACAAACATAACCGCCCCATATCGGAATACACTCCTAACCATCGTTTTGCCATTGACTCAACGACCAACTTTGTCATGGTCTCAATGCTCAAGGATGTAATCAATAAAGGTACCGGTGCGGCAGTCCGTGGCCGTTATGGCTTTAACATGGAGGCCGCAGGAAAAACCGGAACAACTCAAAGCATGAGAGATGCCTGGTTTGCAGGATTTACACCGCAGCTTGTTGCGGTTGTCTGGACTGGATTTGATGACGAACGTATCAAATTCACCTCAATGGAGTATGGCCAGGGTGCCAGGGCGGCTCTTCCGGTATGGGCTGGCTTTATGAAACGCTGCTACAGTGACCCGTCTCTGAGACTTGAAAACAAGTATTTCCATATTCCGGAAACCGTTATTGCCGTGCCAATTTCCGTTCAGACCAATACACCGTCCGATCTGCTCGGCAGTGATGTCTATATCGAATATTATACTCCAAAAGGCTTTCAATACTATCAGTCCCATCCCGTACAGCCAATCGATGGAACCGTCACCACTTCAGTGAGAGACAGCAGCAGTGCAATGAGTGGAAATGGAGTTCCCAAACCACCAACCCCGGCTTCGGTGCCAGCACCAGTTCCTGCGCCAAAACCAAAGCCGAAACCGGTGCAAGCCCTTTAATGCTTTTGATCAGTTAACCTCACAACACTCTTTTTATGCAATCGGTAGTAGTCCTTGATTTCGGTTCGCAATATACCCAGTTAATCGCCCGTCGTATCCGCGAACTGGGTATCTATTCGGAGATTCTTCCCTATAACACCACCCCGGAAAAAATCAGGGAACACAGCCCCAAGGCAATCATCCTCTCGGGCGGCCCGACCAGCGTCTATGAAGAGTCAGCCATTCTTCCCAACGGCGGCATTTTTTCACTTGGTATTCCAATACTCGGTATCTGCTACGGTTTGCAGGCCATCGCCAACCATTTCGGGGGAGAGGTTGCCTGTTCATCCAAGCATGAATTCGGGCGATCAAAAATTATGGTTACCCGTGACGGTGAAAATGAGAGTATGCTTTTTCACAATATTCCCGACTCTGATGTCTGGATGAGCCATGGTGACAAGGTTGTACGGCTTCCTGAAGGGTTCAGGGCAACCGCCAGCAGCGACAACTCTGAAATCTGCGCGTTTGAAAGCTGCGGCAGCAAAGCCGCACTGAAAGTTTATGGCTTGCAGTTTCACCCTGAAGTGCAGCACACCCTTTACGGCAAACAACTTTTCTCAAACTTTTTGCTCGATATTGCCGGTATTACCCCCAACTGGTCATCGAAAAGCTTTATCAACCATCAGATTGACGAGATTCGGCGCAAAGCAGGCACTGAGACCGTGATCTGCGGCATCAGCGGCGGAGTTGACTCAACTGTTGCAGCGGTTCTGGTAAGCAAAGCGATAGGAAAACAACTGCACTGCGTCTTTGTCGATAACGGCCTGCTGCGAAAAAATGAGGCGGAAAAGGTGATGAGTTTTCTCAAGCCTCTTGGCCTGAAGGTAACCCTTGCCGACTCCTCCGATCTCTTTCTGAAACGGCTGAAAAATATTGCATCACCTGAAAAGAAACGCAAAATAATCGGCCGAACCTTTATTCAGGTCTTTGAAGAACACATGCATCATGAAAAGTTTCTGGTACAAGGCACCCTTTATCCTGACGTCATTGAAAGCGTAAGCGTCAAAGGCCCTTCGGAAACCATCAAGTCGCATCATAATGTCGGTGGATTGCCAAAGCGCATGAAGCTAAAGCTGATTGAGCCCCTTCGGGAGCTTTTCAAGGATGAGGTACGTGCCGTAGGACGCGAACTCGGGATCTCCGAGGCTCTCCTGATGCGCCATCCCTTTCCCGGCCCAGGACTTGCCGTGCGTGTACTTGGCTCTGTCAACAAAGAGAGGCTCGATGTGTTGCGGGAAGCCGACGAAATCTATATCGAAGAGCTGATATCCAGTGGACTCTACCAGCATGTCTGGCAGGCATTTGCCGTGCTCCTGCCCGTACAGTCTGTTGGTGTCATGGGCGACAAACGCACCTATGAGAATGTTCTTGCACTGCGGGCGGTCGAATCATCGGACGGGATGACCGCCGACTGGGCACCATTACCCCACGATTTTCTCGCCCGTGTCTCAAATCGCATCATCAACGAAGTACGCGGGATTAACAGGGTGGCTTATGATATTTCGTCGAAACCACCGGCTACGATTGAGTGGGAGTGATAATGTTCGGAAAACTGTTAATGATATAAACAACCCGGTCTGATACTAACGATAATACTTTATCGTCGTATCAACTATTGTTTTTGGTCATCTTTTTGATAGAGTGGAGACCTGGGCCCATATAACAGGCCATTGTATTTTGGTGATAACAGTCTCGAACTTGTAATTCGAGAAATATCATGACCCTGATCAACAACACTGCTGACAATTTGTTTTGCAATAGCTTTAACAAGAAGGCCTGCTAATCCAAGATTATTATTGCTGTCAGTTTCAGCACTGGATGCTGTGGCAAATCCGGACCATAAAAGCTCTCCGGTTTTTGCATCAATTAATTTGGCATTTGCCTTAACAACAACATCACTGCTTACTACTTTGTATACAGGACCATAGTTCTCAATAGTAATATAAAGGACTGCATCCGCGCCAAAAATCTCTTTTATTTTATTCAAAGGCGCCTGGTGCATTTCGGGTGGATTTTGCAGTCCATTTTCCTTGAAAACCTGATCAACTAAAGAAACCGGAAATACATAATAACCACCTTCAGCAAGGGGCTCTGTCGCGGTGGATAAAAATCCATAGGTCGCCTTCGTATCAGGCGTATTATTGACAGGAGGTAATACTAAAATTGATGCCGGGTTTGATTTGCGATAATTTGTGTAATCCAACTGTGCAACAGGAGTAGCACACGCACCTAACAATGATAAAACCGACAAAGAAAAGGTAATCTTCAACAATTTCATAAAGCTCCCCGATTTTTAGTTTTAGCGATGAGTCTATCCATGAATTGCTTTGATTCCGGAAATAATTCTTCCTCGGTGATAAAAGCTTGCCTGGCTTGATCTAACTTTCCAGTCTGAAAATATAAAACACCAATTTGAGCATGAAATCCTGGAGGCAGGGCTTTATTTTTTGATTTGGCGATTTGAGAATCAGCTTCAAGTTTTAAAACTTGCTCTTCTGGTGAAATTTTACCGGGATTTGCATAATTTTGGTAAATCAATTGCTCGTAATTTCCCCAACTGTATAAACTTGGCTTATTAGTAGAGCATCCTTGCATAAGTAAGATTATCAATAAAAGCGGAAATATATTTTTCATTTTATTTAATTTTTTGGTTTCCAGGAACCTTGATCAACTCCTTCAACTAATCTGTTCACTGCCTCTTTTACAGCAAGGTCAAGAACTTTGCCATTAAGAGTCGAATCATATTCGGCAGTGCCTCCGAAACCAATAATTTCTCTATTAGAAAGAGCATATTCGCCCGCACCCTGAGCTGAAAAAACTATTTCTGATGTAAGGGCGTCAACCACATTCAGAGTGACTTTTGCATAAGCAACTTGTGATTTTCCTCGGCCGAGAATTCCAAAAAGCTGCTGATCACCAGTCTCTTTTCTTCCAAACTCAGTAACATCACCAGTAATCAAAAATGCCGCGCTCTTGACAGACTGGGTCTTTCCTCCTAAATTGGCTTCAAACTTTGCCTCACTCATGTTGTCTCTGTCCATCACATTGAAGTGATTAGTTTGTTGTAAATGTGACAGAAGAATAGTCTTGGCCTGACTTCCAAGCCGGTCAACCCCATCCGAAAAAAGCCCGCGCATGAAACTTGATTTGTTTTCAAATTTGCCAACGACAAGACTTGATTTGACTCCTGAATAGGGTATTGATGCACTATTGACTTTGTCAATGACCAAGGCCTGATGGGTCTCAGTAGCACAACCTGATACCAAAAACACCGCCATCACTGAAAAAAGAAGCATGGATTTTGTGCGCGAGCCTTTGTAAAATAAATGAGTCATTTTTGAAAATCCTCGATTAGAAATGAATAAGCCATTTATAAACCGTGTTGACAGAAGTTCCCGGTTCCTGATTATTTTATGTATTAAACAAGCAGACACATTCTGATGCACTTATATCTGCAGTTTAACACTTAAATTATCACTTTCAAAGTATTTGACTACATCGATCATGTCATATTGCTCTGCGAAGCTGATCTGAATAATTTGCTTGCATGCGCCATCCTTAATAGCTATAGCACAACTTTTGACTGTCCATTGGAATGACGGGCTATAGCATTTACGCTTTGAGGTCAATACATTGGTGCTGTGAGGCGGAATCGAACCTCGATTCTCATCGTCGCCAATGAATTTTTAAATTACGCATCACCTGAGAGTTGCACTCCTTCAATCGTCGCAGTGCCCTGCTATGGCCATGGACTTGATGGTTCTTCTATTCGATATTCACTGTTCTAACGATGAGTAACTATAATGATTCTATCCGGTTGATTATCCATCAAATAATTTTTCACGTCTGAACTTGGTGACACATTATTGTTTGAGAAGGTCAGCGACACAGAGGAAAAGGGCAACCAGCGCGATGTTTTTAGCGCGTCGCACTTGAGCGCCATATTAGACGGGCTTGATGACCAGCATTTCATTGCCACCTCTCTGGAACTCATAAGGGACAGGCTGAATATCAACGTTGAAGTCGTGGCAGGCAAGGTGATTCTTCACAAAAACAAGATGGGGCGATAAAGAACCATCCAGAGCGAGCAGCGGAAAAACCCGCACTTCTCGAGCCACACGCAACATTTCCTGGAGAGCCTGAAGATGAAACTCTGCTGACAAATGGGCGCTGTACAAAAACAAGAAATGAGACGACAAGGCGATGTCGAATTTTTCACTTTCAAACGGCAAAGACGGCAACTCACCTGGTATGTATCGGCCTTCATCTTTTCCAGCGTCGAAATCAGCAAGGAAAGTTTCCATCGCAAACATGCGAAGGCTGCCGAGCTGTTCTATCGATGGAATGGCTCCCCAAACATAGTTGCTTTGGTTCTGGCGCATTTGTGCCATCACCGTTTCATAAGATTCGGAGATGCGACTCCGAATCTGTTCTGCGTCAAAAACGTAGAGAGGATCTATCGAGACGATATTTCCGCCTTTTTTGGTCAGTACTGAATTGAAGGCCGACGGGCCATCACCACAGGCAATAATGCAACGCCCAAGATCGACCTCTGTAAGGCCAAACATGCGGACGTATTCGTCGTACGAACGTCCCCATGGCAGAACTTTTTCGAGTGTAAATCCCATAGATTAGCTACATGTCTAACATTGTTTAGACTGATCTGCCTAATCTGGAAAAAGCAGAAAATTCTTTCTGCATAAAATAATTTACAAATCATTCCGATAAAGCAAATAACTTATTATATAACAAAACAATACATAAAAAAACCTGTTTTTGAATATCAATTCTCCCTTAACTCATGAAAAGAATAGCTGTTATACTGGTTGCGCATGGAGAAGCTGAAACAGACAGTTTTTTTGAGAATTTTTCCATGATCCGCCACACTCTCGCACATGCTGGTGAGGTGATGAAGCTGCCCCGTCCGTTACAGCTCGTGGCATCGCTGCTTGGAGGGGTGAAAAACAAAGTGACGTTTCGCGCACAAAAATACCGCTCACCTCAGAACAGAATCACCAGGCAACAGGCATTGCTACTCCAGGAGAAGCTCAACAGGGTTATGATACCTCACCAGACCAATGTTGAGGTCTATTCAGCTTTCCACGCAACACCACCATTCGTCAAGGATATCGTTAAACAAACGAACGGTCACGACCTTCAACTCCTGGTCTCCATGTCCCCTATTGATAATCGGCTGACTTCCGGAAACTTGCAGCAGCTCTCCGCTCAATGCTTGCCGCTCAACGGTCAGCGACGTCCTGTTGTGGTACACGGTTTTTGGAAAAATGCGGAACTCCGAAAAGTCTACCTCAACCACCTGTTCTACCATGGAAAAACCGGCGACAGATCGGCTTTAGTTCTGACGTTTCATGGCACTCTTGTCAAGGATACCAAAGGAGATATACCAATGTTTCATACTGGCTTGAAAGAGATGGAGGAAATGGGCAGCACTCTTCGTAATGCTATCCTTATTGATCCTCGCAACGGTTATGAGACTATTGAAATAGCATACCTCAACCATGATGTGGGAGGAACCTGGACAAAGCCATCTCTTGCCGAGGCCTTAAACGCACTCTCATCCAGGGGGATCCGAGATGTCGATATTTTCAGTTGTGGATATTTTTCTGATGGAACGGAGACGATTCTGCATGCACAGAAAGAAGCGGCTGCAAGTTCTGTGAAAACGATCAGATTTTTGCCTTGTATCAATGATTCGGAGGCTTTCGCCGACTTTCTTGCTGAAAAGGTTGCTGCGGTTGTAGCTTCCGAATCTTCATAAGACTTCCCTGTTGCCAGGAGTCCCAGATGATCGTGTGCATATCCAGTCAAGTGTGCTGATAGCGATTACTCATTGAGATTCCTGAGAGAAAATTTCTGTCGCAATAACTCAGGGATATCGTCTCGCCTGACCGTCCACCCCATTGTTCTGCCTGCCGACACAGACTTGAAGCGGTCTCCGACAAGCACATCCTTGCCCGAGGGATTCTGCATGACAACCATCAGGCTGCGAACAAAAATAGAGTCAGGATGCTTCGAGTTGAGATAGTTCGCCGGTTCGAAATCCACCCACTCCTGTGGGGAGAGATTGAACTCGTAGAGATTTGTACAGACACCATCACTCAGTGACTGCAAGAGATAGTCCCGCTCAGGGTTTAAGGTCAGTTTGAACGTCTCATAATCCTGCCTGATTTCCCGGTCGAGCCAGTTCAGGTTGACCGGCTCCCTTATGCCGTAACTGCCGAACCCCAAGTCGAAAAGCCATTGCTCACCTTCAATCGTCACCACAATCGCCGCATGCGTCTTCGGACGACGGACAGGGTAGGTCATCGGACGGGCAGCCACAAATTGCCAGGGAATTCCCAACGTCTCAAGCGCCATGGCAAAAAGACCATTGACCTCGTAGCAGTAACCTCCTCGATTCCGATCGACGATTTTACGATAAATCTCATCCGGAACAAGCGAGACGACTTTCCCCTGCTGAACATCGAGGTTTTCGAACGGCACCGAAAAAAGCTGGCATCGCATCATACGTTTCAGTGTCGTAAAATCCACAGAAGCGGCTCCCTCAAAACCAATTCTGGAAAAATATGCCGAAAGGCTGAAGATGTCTGGTTTCATACCGGCAGTTAAGCGAAAGTGGATAATCTTATTGGCGACCTCGAATTGCTCTTCGAGAGCGTCATATGCTTTTTTGAAATCTTCCTCCTGGAGATTCTCGGTCAGGATCAGATCGCCTATGAGGATGGGTGTACTGCCCAGTGAAGCATCCAGCCAAGGCGTTAGCCATCGGTGCCGACTCATGTTTTCGAATGCGTCTCACCAAGCATGAAGCCAAGCGGCTCCGTTGACGCATAGAGAGGGCCGCTTATTATGATCACATTTCAGATATATTGAGCAAGGAATCCCCTTACATTTTTTTCTTTTCTTGACCAATCAGGTCGATATATATCTCTTCAATTTTCACTCTGGCCCAGTTTGTTTTTCGCAAGAATTTCAAGCTGGACTTAATACTTGGATCATTATAAAAACAACGAATTTCTATCATTTTATAGAGTTCATCCCAACCATAGTGATTGACAAGATCGCATAGTATTTTTTCAAGAGTCAGTCCATGCAATGGATTATTTGGTTGATCATTCATATTCCGGTATTTTCGATGTGTCCTTATGATAGATTATTTTCCAATAGAATAATCAATGTTTTTTAAAGTCCTCAGTTGGGTTAATCTCGAACTCAAAACCTCATCTCTTCAGCAATAAAAAGGGTCAATGGCTTGATGTCGCCATCACTGCTTGCTTTTTCGAGGGCGGAAATGTAGTCACTGAGCCGCTGAACCCGAATAACTGTCCACGGATAGCCGCCTGAGGCAAGCATGGCGTTCATCAAAAATCGACCGATACGGCCATTGCCATCGAAATAGGGATGGATAAAGACAAAAAGCTGATGACCGAGTACTGCTCTGACTGCCGGTTCGGGCTCCTGTTCAATCAGGTTGAACAGGGTTTCCATTGCATCGGTCAGCGCTTCGCATGGCAAAGGAGTGTGCATTGAGTTACGGATAAAGACGGAACCGTTCCGATAACCGGCAAGCTGGTGGGGCTCCAATATACCGGCAGCAACTGATGGCGAAAAGAGTTCGGCATACCAGCCGTGATGAGCACTCCTGACAACCGCACCGGAATTTTGCCCCCTCAGAATTGCTTCCAGATCTGTTCTGACGGACTGAAATGCCTGATAGTAGCCACGTGCTGCAAGTGCATCCCGATCTTTTTTATCCTGCTGGTCAGCATCAGGATTCCACCCCTGCTGTGCTACTCTGTCAATAAGTGCCTCAGTGACCTGATAGCCCTCTATGGAAAGTGAGTTATATGCATCCACAACGTAGCGTTCATCGACATTGGCCAGATAGGCAGCGGTATTTCGGGCCACTCCAGGCGCTGGAGGAAAGAGTGCCAGTACCTCTTCTCTCCATCCCGACCACAGGGATTGTAACCGCATGATGTATGGTGATCGCTCACGAGTATTCCCCAGTGTTGGCACAGGAATAAGAAACGGGTTTATTTCTCGAACATCGTATTTGCCCAGTTTCATGGTGTGGATAATCCGCTCGGCATAATCGGCATGCCCGACAAAGCGCAGCGCTCCTGCCAGCCGCCCGGCAGCAGCGACCGACCCCTGTTTGGTGAGTAGTATTTCGAGAAGTTCTCCGGGATCGCCAATCATGTTGAGTGCGATTTCGGCATCACGCGGATTGGTGATAAATGCTTGCGGACTCAGCTTGCAGAGGGTTTCAGGAAGGGAGTGCAGTTGCAGCCCGTTCACCTCTGTTTGATGACGGGGCAAATTCTTTTTATCAGGGTAGATCAACACGGAGTTCCCGTATGGGAGGTCGAGCACAGAGGTGCCGCCTTCAGTGGTGATAACAGTTACCTGCCGGGGTATGCGAGTACTCCGGGTATGGAGGATGAGTGATGCGTCTGCGTTCATGCAGTATCTCTTCTTGAAGCGCCTGGTCAGATAACCGGATAAAAATGACCAGAAATTGGCATACCACGCCGTAGAGTCCCCCTCATGATCTCGCGGATTGGCACATAAGTACCACCCTTTCATAACCGGTCGCAGGAACCCCTCATCGACAAGAATCACACGCTGCGCCTCGGTAATATCCCCAGACTCAATCACGCCATTGTACTTGCCCTGCAACCGCTTCAGCACCCGCAGTGCGTCAGCCAGCTTTTCATTCGGTCTTGCCATCTGTACTTAATAATTGGAGTTACGAGGACATGCTACGTCACCGCTCTCCCGTAATATAACTTTGTTATTCAAGTTTATAAAACTTTGTTATTCCCTGAAATAGCGTAAGCAATTATTTTTAAAATAATAAGATAAAAAACGATTGACAGCCTCATTGCTATGCAAATCTCAGCGGCAGAGGATTAACGGAGTCCGCTGGAGCGTTGCGTCGGGCAGTTATTTAATCTACCGTCAAGTGCTTCATTCTATCAATGCCAGAAAAAAAAATATCATATAGCGTCATGGACTCAAACATTAGAAAATTGATTAAGAAAACGGATGGTATCAACCACTATGGTGTTCGTGAGCGTAAGAGATCAATAAAATCATCTTTGTAATTGCTCTATTTCTAAGTAATTTCGTCGTAATAAAGGAAATAAATAATTTCAGAATTGTTGCCATTTTTGATAACTTCATGGCTTATCAACTCGACTATTTTCACCCTCGAATACTGAAAGAGATTGAGGCTTGGCCTGAGTCGATCAAAACGGATTACGCACGCATTGTTGAATTGCTTATGGATTACGGCAATGATCTGCGGATGCCCTATTCACGAGCAATGGGAAATGGCTTGTTTGAGATTCGGCCCAAGGGAAAGGATGGTATTGGAAGAGCACTCTACTGTTTTCAGACAGGAAAGCGAATCATTATCCTGCACGCATTTATCAAAAAATCGCAAGCGACCCCACGAAAAGAGTTAGCGCTCGCGCTTAATAGAATGAAGGAGGTAATCAATGGATGATCTCAAATACCAGCCTGTGGAGCACAATCACGAAGAATTTCTCCGCAAGGCGATGGTCAATAAAGAATTTAAAGCGGGGTATGAGGCTCTTGGGCCAAAGTATGCCCTGATACGGGAACTCCTTGCCGCCCGCCAGCAATCAGGCATGACGCAAGAGGCTGTAGCTCTGAAAATTGGTACCTCCAAAAGCGCCATCTCCAGACTTGAATCGGGCAACAAGCACACCCCCTCGGTTGCCACGCTGATGAAATACGCCGATGCAGTTGGCTGCGAACTGGAAATCAAACTGACGCCAAAAAAGGAACAGCAAACAATCTGAGTAACCAAAACAGGCTGTGGTCGAATCATAACTCACGCCCTTCTTTGCCAGAACCCGTCAGAACAATCAGAGAGCATATCTGTTATCGCGCCCCGCAGGGTACACCTGACGCAAAGCTCAGCAGCGGAGGGATAGCGGGGTGCGATGGAGCGTTGCGTCAGGCGGGTTGAGGCAATTTGCACCCTCCAATAAATAACGAAGAGCTTTATTTACGGACTTATCGTTAGGAAAAGCCTCTGCAACATCAGGTTCCAGAAAAACAACATTTGTTTCCTCTTTTATGCGATTTGCATATTTGCCGCGTATAATTTCACCTAAATCTGACCTTATATATTCTGGTCTCGGCTCATCTGACATATCCAAATTACCCTTCTTCATAAATTTTCCTTCCAGTCTTTGTTGCTCATCGTGCAGATATGACGCGAATTGCATTAAATTGATCTTGATGTCAGACGGATGTCTTCTCTTCTTTTTCGATGATTCTTCCCGTAACATATTTGTGCAGGATACTCGTAACAAGAGTTTGGTAGGGAATACCTTCTTCAAGTGCTTTAGTCTTGAGGGCTTCCACATCACGTTTGGAGATTCTCACATTAATTCGATAGCCTTTGAGAGCCGTTTCTGAAGCGGCTTTCATAAGCCTCTCTTTCATAGAGGTAAGGTCGGCAACGGAAGTCCATTCACCAGCTTCCACCGAGTTGATAAGTTCTGCTTCCTCTGTCTTATTCATTTCTTTTCTCCAAATCGAATTGCTTTGTGTACTTCCTGCTTGGAAAGAGGGTCTTCAAAAAAAAGTCACCATTCGCCTCTTCAACAAATGGAACACAGATTGCGTAACCTTCAATATCGACAATAAAAATTTGCTGATTTTTATATTTCTCAATATGCGGGTGATCAACAACATCAAGGAGATGACCTTCCTCGATTGCAACAACTATTCTCTCGAAAGAAATTCCTCTTTCTGCCTTCAGAAGTTGATTTTTCTCTTCATTCCAATTGAAGCTCATGCGAAAGTCAATATAGCTCTATGTGTGCCTTTTGTCAATCAAAATCGCCACTGCAGAGTCCGCCTAACACTGACGCGTGAGCAGTGCTGCTGTGTTCAGGTGAAGGGCGTAGCGGCATCTCCTCTACGCCTGTGTTGGGCGTCAAATATCACTCAAATTATCTTTGTCTAACCTCATGCAATAATTCTACAATTTCATTTCTCGATAAATTTAAATCGATGCCTTTAACATCAAGTGGAGAATCGTTTTTTGTGATCGGCTTGATGACAAAGATTGTCCCATCTTTACGTTTTATTAACACTTCGCCAGTTTTCCCTGCTTTGTCAAGAACAGATGCAAAATTTTGTCTTGCTTCAGAATATGTATATATGGTCATTTTAAACCTCTATAGATTTAATACCAATTTTAGATGCAGCTTCGATTAGTCTATGATCCAACGAAAACAACGGTGATTTATAGGATTGAGCGCACTCGATAAAATAAGCGTCATATGCATATATTCCCAAGAGTTGAGCTAATTCCACAGATTTGTTTAGGTTGACATCACAAAGCTGAACAGGAATTTTTTCAAAGGCCTCAAGTGCATAAAGTGCTTGATCCAGAGATATGCGATTTCTTTTAAACATTGCCGAGATGGCGTTGCCAATCTCAAAAGGAAGCGAAGAGGGAGCAAGCAAATGAGCTGCCCTGGTTTTATTAATTAAAACTGGCTTATGCTTTTCATTTGTAATAACTGCTATTACAATGGATGTATCAATTACAATTTTCATATCAATCTAAAATCATGTACAATTGTGCAATTGTACAATATTAAGAAATTTCTTTTGAAAATGCAATAAATTTTTGGACGCCCAACGTGGAGTTGAGGTGCTTGCGCGGCTTTTCGCGCAGTTCCGATTGACCGTAATTTTGGTTTTCCTTATGCTGGCCTCCTACCTTGTCACCACATTAGAGATACTGTTCGATCTTCAGTGCAGTATGAAAAAAACCCAAAATATCAATCTGCGATCGGATTTGACGAGATACGCAATCCGATAATGTCCATACAACAAGATCCGGATGTCATCCTCGAATTCAGGATCTTACCGAGAGTCAAGATAGGGAAATGTCTTCAACAAGTCCACTTTGCTGTAAATCGCCTCTACTACTTTGACGGCCGCGGCAGGAATCTCCCGGAAAATATACGTATAAATTTCATTAAGCCATCGTTCACCTTCCGCTGCCCAGTTTATGCTTGCCATCCCGCGATTCTCCGTTTCATCTCGTCATGTGAAATCGTTCGACCGGCACGGGAATCCGCCATCCCGCGATCAATCATGAGCGCAAAGGCCAATTCTCTCAGAATTTCCTCATAGGAACTGTCTTCTGGTTGGTCTTGAATAATATTGGACATCTGTTCTTTGACTGAGACAACGCTGCTCATATCTTTCTCCTCGTTGATTACCGATTGTTACTGAATCAGGTCTCTTTTTCGTATGAAGATACCTGTATGAAAATATTTTCTGATCGTCAACTTTTTTATGATATAATCTGCGCCCTATGTTATAAGATGCCCGACAATAATTAGATGGATCCGCCTATACCGCAGATCTTTGAGTTACAGTACATATATGATGTCATTTCCAACCCATCGAAAATATCGCTAACCTATTTTTTTATAAATCACTTAAATCAACTATTTGTTTTTATTTCTGCATCTTGGACGGATCGGCATAACAACGTTGACTATAAGCCGGGAACGAGGATGTAAACCACTGATGGTGCCCGAGTTAGTATCAATAAATAACAGAAGGTCAGACAGTGTTCTTCTGCTCTGCTTTACCAACAACCTCCCATTGCGCCTCAATTGTGTCCGCTGACAAATCCGCACCACACGCCCATTCGACGAAGTATCCTCCGTTGATAACCTTTATGAATTCATCATGGTCACGAAGCTCTTCAAACGCTTCGTATTCCAGATAAGGAGTGACATCAAAACGACCAACACGGCCATCTTCCGAAACAATTGACAACACCCAATCAGGTTGTGGATGTAGTTCTGCAATTCTCATTGATCAAGTCC
>CAILRB010000045.1 GCA_903836465.1 uncultured Chlorobiaceae bacterium | reverse complement strand
AGTCAACAATGATTATAATAAGGTGTTATTACGCTTGCGCTGACGGATTGCCTGAGATTATCTGATATTTTCGTTCTTCAAATATCAATGTAACATATTATTTTATAATCTAATATAACCTTTTCGTTCAGACACTACTTAATCATGAACATGTCAGGAGATCATAGATGATTGGTATAAGACAAAAACTGGTTCTGGGATTCGGAGGTCTGCTTCTCATTGTTGTTGCAATAGGAGTGCTTACAATACGTCACATTGATGCCCTTGGCGGAGCTATTGATGTTATTCTCAGGCAAAACTATCGCAGTGTGGTTGCCTGCCAGAAAATGACTGAGTCTCTTGATCGCATTGACAGTGGCGCCTTGTTTACCTTTGCAGGTCATTACGATGATGGAATGACCACTATTCACGAGAATGAACAAAACTTTCGTCATGCACTTCGCGTGGAGCTTGGCAATATCACCCTTCCCGGTGAACATCAGAAAGCCATGCAAATCAATACTCTTTTTTTTAGGTATAATTTTATTATTAAACAGGTTACAGATCTATCGATCTCTTTTCCCGAACGCCAGCGACGATATTTTACTGACCTGCTTCCGCTTTCTCAGCAAATTAAGCAACTCTCAGCTCAGGTTCTGGAGATGAACCAGGCGAACATGCAGGCGGCAAACGATAATGCTCGCCAGATGGCGGCATCGGCGCACAATACCATGCTCTCGGCTATTTTTGCCAGTGCAATTATTGCTCTCTTGTTCAGCTTTCGATCCCATCGCTGGATTCTCATGCCGATCAAAAAGTTGAGCGCATCAGTCGAAGAGATTCGGAAAGGCAATCTTGATCTTGTTCTTGATACCACCTCAAAGGATGAAATCGGGCAGCTTTCACAATCATTTAACGATATGGCTGCAACTCTCCGAAAAATGCGCAAAAGCGATCAGGACAAGCTTTATCGCAGTCGGCGGGTAACGCAGGAGGTGTTCAAGGTTCTACCCTTGCCAATTGCGGTGCTGGATGCAAATGGACAAGTTGCAGTATCCACTGACACTGCGGAACGATATTTTGGGTTGAAAGCGGGTGTTTTTGTTCAGGATATCGGTCATGACTGGCTGAAGGGAGTGTGGCAGAAGACGGTTCGACAGGGTTCCGCAACGGAGTCGGAAGAGGGTCATGACTACATTCAGCATTTCGATGGGAGGAGTGAGTACTTTTTTCAACCTGTGGCAGTACCTGTTCCTTTTAGCGCTGAGCGAGAGGAGTTTACCGGAACAGCGCTGATCTTCAGGGATGTGACACAGCTTCACGAACAGCTTGAGCTCAAGCGCAGTGTTATTGCTACGGTATCCCATCAGTTGCGAACCCCTCTTACCTCGTTGCGAATGTCTGTTCATCTTCTGCTTGAAGAACGCATAGGTCATCTCAACGAACAGCAGGCAGATCTGTTGTTGTCTGCACGTGATGAGAGTGAGCGGCTTGCACGTATGCTTGATGATCTTCTGGAGCTCAACCGGATTGAATCGGGAAAAGCCCCTATGAACATTATTCCGGTTTCTCCTTTTCGTCTCAGCGGCGAAGGTATTGAGCCGTTCATGCTTCATGCCACTGATCAGGGGGTAGCCATTGTCAATACTATTCATGAGGGATTGCCTGACGTTATAGCAGATCCGGAACGCATCAAGCATGTTTTTGCGAACCTTCTTTCGAACGCATTGCGGTTTACCTCGCCGGGCGGTAAAGTAACCATCAGCGCTGCTGAAGAGGATGAAAAGATCAAATTCTCCGTTGAAGATACCGGGAACGGTATAGCATCTGAACATCTTGAGCATCTTTTCGAAAGGTTTTATCGGGTTCCGGGCCAAAAAGCAAAAAGCGGAATCGGTCTTGGGCTTTCTATTGTGAAGGAGATTGTTGAAGCACAAGGAGGAACAGTTGGCGCTGAAAATGTCGAAGGGAAGGGGTCGGTATTTTATTTTACTCTACCCGTCCGACAAGACAATCAATAATTACTAAGGGATTTGGTAAATACTAAAATACCTTTTATTATGTTTTCATACAGCAACATATTAGCCGGAGAAATTGCACATGAAGACATCTGTATTGAATCGAAACAGCATATCACCTGAAGTCGCAGGGCTAATTACTCGTCTGGT
>CAILRB010000044.1 GCA_903836465.1 uncultured Chlorobiaceae bacterium | reverse complement strand
AGTCAACAATGATTATAATAAGGTGTTATTACGCTTGCGCTGACGGATTGCCTGAGATTATCTGATATTTTCGTTCTTCAAATATCAATGTAACATATTATTTTATAATCTAATATAACCTTTTCGTTCAGACACTACTTAGCGCGGACTTCCTGTACGTCCTTGATTCGACCTGCATTGCTGTCCGCCAAGCCGCGTTCAATTGCTTCACGAACGTATATTTCGTGCATCAGGTCATCCCATGTAGCTTTCGGGGGCAGAAGGTCAATGAGTTTATGCGCATCTTCCTTTTTCATTACTGTTGACATAATGTAATTTTCTTGGTGACTGTTGTTAGAAATCCTTCAGGATTGATACAGCAGCAGGGGAGTTCCAGTCTCCAAACTCTTGCTGTGCAATCAGATCGGGATTGATGTATTGACACTCCTCCATACATTTGTGGCGGAGCAGTTTTTCGGTAATGGTTGTTTTGCCTGAACCATTTGGCCCTGCTACCACAATCAATTTTGGTTTTTGAGCATCTGTAATGCTTGGAGGGATTTTTTTTGAGATAAAACCGCCTCGGCAATCATGTCGTTAAGTTTTGTGAAATGATCGTCCAGAATTTTTTTTGTGCGAATTCTTGCGTCTTCTCCTGCTTGATGGATTAAGAGGGCGAGATGCTTTTCAGCCTCTTCACTGTCATTCTGCACATTTTGATTGTATGTCGCGTCTGTGTTCATGATGGTTTTGTTTCAAGTTGCATCGGTTCTGTTTTATGCGAAAGCTTCCATTGTTATCATCTTGTCGTCTCTTCAGGGCTTTTTCATTCTATCGGTAAGCTGTGAAAGGGCATCATTTGTAAACAAAGGGTTTAGCCTCTCTCCGAATTTCTCCCTCCTACAACTCATTTTCCTTTACGCGGCGTGTTAGCGCTTCTTTTCCATGCGCTTTTTCAGCATCCGTCAGTACCCGAGTTACGATTCGTTCAGGATGCTGGCGTTGTCGTAATTGCGCTGCTGCTGCGATCAATCTGATGTCAAAGCCGTATTCTGCGGCATTCTCTTCTTTCAGGCAACGGACTTCCCGAATGATCGAATCCGTTTTTTGATCAGTTATGGTCTGCATAATCGTCTCCAATAAATTCTTCAGGTGTGCATATCACTGGCATTGTAATTTGATATCGAGTGAAACAGCGCTCAATACGGTGTCTGTTGTGAGGGTTGGCGATGTGGGTGCAGTTCCATGTCAACAGAAAATCAACGCAATGGACACCTGCACACGCGATGTGAAATGCGTCATCTGCCGCTTTTTGCGGAACGATTCCTTCACGAAGTAATTCCTCTGCGATTTTTATCACCGGTTCACTGATCACAAGTAAAGGGATATTTCCAAGCAGTTCCAGTCTTTTGGCCGCCATAGTTGGCTCTCCACGTGCCAACTCATCCATGACGATTTGAGATGAAAGCAATTCATAACGGGAACTGTGGTTATCCCACCACTCAATCGTTAGTTCCTGCCTTGCTGCCTGCACGATGTCACGTGCTCGCCGAGCGACGTAGTAACTTGGAATTGTTGTTTCGATAAATACCGTTTCCATTATGTTGCCGATTTATGTGCGCCGACGGTTATCGTAATGATCTGTTCGGTGTTGTGTTTTTGTAAAGGTACGATCAATTTCCAGTGTCACGGATTTCATTGTATCCTCTTAGAATTCAATATATAGTGAACCTCACGAATAATGCGCAAATTTCAAATTGTGTGAAACTTTCTAACCATCTCCCCTCACCACTTCGAAACACCACACTGAACTCTTCGAAAATCTCGAAGAGTTGTCCCCTCCTCACTCCTGCCTCTCCAGAATACTCCTGTAGATCTCCTTTGCCAGTATCGGGAATATTGTTTTCTGGAAACTCGAATCGTCCATATATCGGGTGACGATGCCGTCGTTTTCGGCCATTCGCTGCATCATCAGTGACTCAATAATGGTTTTGATGCCAAGTTCAAATTTGTCGAGCGGGTTGGCCATGGCTGTTTGTATGACGCGCTCGTCTTTGGCAGCTTTTTCCATGATCTGATCGAAGAAGAGTCGGTCTTCGTCGGTGAAGTCGGTGCCGAATCGTTCGTTCAGCGCCTGAATAATCTCGGAGAGAGGCTTCTCTTCATCCTTTGCTTTGCCGGTTCCGACAGCGGTTGGCGATTTGACGCCGTATTGCTCGTCACTCTCAAGCATAATCCCGCCCGACATCACTTTTTCTATCCGGTAATACTGGAGCGTAACCTCCTTTTCAGGATCAGGATTTGCCCCGGTGTCGCCTGGGTCAAGATGCGGTATCAGATATCGGCTGAAGCTGTAAAGCATCTCCAGCTCCTGGTCGGAATAGGGGATAATCTGGCTGATGAAAGCATAGAACTGCGTATAAGCTTCTATTTTTTCATAGAAAGCCTTTCTCTGTTCCTCATCAAGAGCTTTGAATCGGTCCACTGCCGGTTGTAGCATTTTTTCCATACGAGCGTGATCCGAGGGATTCTGCCTGTGGTGCGGCAGGTAAAACACCTGACAGAATCCGGCCACCTCCGACCACAAATAGACCTGCAGGGAATTCAACTCATGCTTGAGTTTTTCAAGATGATTGGGGTCGGATGGCTCTTCGAGTGTCGTCGCATTGTAATATGGCTTGAACGCCTTGTAGATATCCTCAGCTTGATTGACAATAAGGATAAGGGGGAGGGCAAAGAAAAGAGCTGAAGCCATAAAGAGAGATATTTATTCCTTCAACGGGGGAAGTGAAGAAGGTAACAACTTTCTTTTCAGGCTTGCCAGTCCCAAGGATTGACGACGGTGACAGATAAATCGCTAAAGTGACGAATGTTACGAGTTGCCAGGATTGCGTTGTGCGCCAAAACAATACCAGCAATAAAAGTGTCACGCATATCTACTGAACGACCACATGCCTTACGCTCAGCCGCCAATTGTGCAGCTTGAGTTGCAGCGTTAGCATCAAAGAGCAAAACACGGTTCTGCAAATCATCTTGCAAGAGTGCCTCGAATCGTTCCTGAAGCAATTTTTTGCGGCGACCGGATACCAGCAAGGCCAAACCGAATCGGATTTCAAATAACGTGATGCTGTTCAACCAGATGGATTGGGCAGATTGACCGTCCAGCCAAGCCACTACCTGCGGGTCGGGCTGCTGCTGCATCAGGCCAGACAAGACGTTGGTGTCCAGAATAATCATGAGCCAAAGCCCATCGGTTCAATGGTGTTTCCATGGAGTTCAGTTAACGGCTCTGTAAGGCCTATGCCCTCAAACCGGGCTGCGATGCTTGAGCCAAGTCCTGGACGAGTTTGCCCCACGTTGCCGACAGCACTGCGCAGAATCTGACGAACCTCTTCCTCCATACTCCAGCCATGCCGGGTAGCACGCACTTTAAGAAGGACATTTATGTCATCTTCGATATTGCAAACAATAACTTGAGTCATAAGATACCTCCACATTTTAACAAGACCCGCAAATTGTCTTTATCTATTCGTTTTTTTTGAGCTTGAGGTGCCGCTGCATTGTATTATTTCAGGCAGAATGAACCTGCCGCACCCTGACTATGCCATTGATGTGTCGTGTCGACTCTCCACATCCGTAAATATATATTGGATGATCATTAAAACAAAATACTCTGAAATTCCAGATCAGCTCCGCAGGTTTATTGTGCTTTTTTACTGACCAGGAAGTCTTGTTGTTGTCAGAACTGCGTTCCTCTCATACTCCGCATCCTCACTCCCGCCTCTCCAGAATGCTCCCGTAGCTTTCCTTTGCCAGTATCAGGGATATCGTTTTCTGGAAACTCGAACTTTCGTCAGCTTTTCAAAAAGCGGTGCTCTCCTTTCAGGCGCTATAGAGCGGTAGCCCCAAAAACAAATAATTCTCCCTGAGCCTTTGATTCAGCCTTTGACTTTGCTTTGTTACTCGGATTGAGTACGCAGGCGGCACTATTAATAAAGTAATTTGCGTCATTCTTGCTCAATTCATCCAAAACGCGCTGCATGGTTGCAGAGCTTTGTCCATCAAGGAACCTGAAGACGGATGAAGAGAGATAATCATGATTGATCTCAAAGGTTATCCACTTGCGCCTGAGAGCTTCTGCAGTGAATCCGGTGGTGTTTGAACCTCCAAAAATGTCGAGCACAACATCGTCCTCGTCGGTCAGCATCTTGATAAAAAACGCAGGGAGTTCTGAAGGGAATCTTGCCGGATGGCGTTCAATGCCGAGTTCCTTGCATATCCGCAGATAGCTCGAATTGCTCTCGGTATTCGGTATCGAGAGAAGGTTTGAAGGAATTGCTCCACCATTATCCTTGCCAAACGCGTCACTGATGTCATGGCCTGATGGGCGTTTTTTGGGAGTGTAAAAACTCTCCGGGTCCTCGATCAATTTTTTCATTCGATCAGAATAGGGAGTCAGTACCTTCCTGACATCGGCTTTTGGAAAGTCGGTTTTACTAAACCACCATACCGTGTTGACAGAATCTTTTGCACGAAGCTTTCGCTTGTTGACCCATTCAATTGGTGAAGGCAACTTTGCCGGATTGAACCAATAGAAATCCTCTGCCAGTTGAAACCCGATCTCATCGCAGAAGGCCAAAAGTACCCGGAAGTTGTACAGAGAACGTGATGGAACACCAGAACGATATGCGCCGCCCAAATCAAGAACAAAACTTCCGCTCTCCTTGAGAACCCGAAATACCTCCTGGCCGAATGGCTTGATCCACTGGACGTATTCCGTTTCCTCAACATTGCCGTAACTCTTTTGGCGCCGAAGTGCAAAGGGGGGCGATGTCATAACCAGATCGATGCTATTGTCTGGTAACTCTGCGAGAAGTTCAAGAGAATTGCCGACATAAGCTTCTCCTTTGGCTGTATGGTAAAGAGGTGTGCTCTGCATCATCAATATTCCTTTAGGTCGTTAACCCAGCTTGCCACTATCTGCCACAACACACTTGCTGCAAAATAGACTTGCGGATCAGTTTGGCAGATAGCTTCAATATCACTCTGAACGAACTTGTCTTTGCCATAGCCGATGATGTAGCTCAGCCATTTTCTCAGGTTCTCATCGTCCTCAATGACTATATCTGATGGATTGAAATTGCCAGTTCGGGCAAGTACCCACGATAGCCCGTCGCGTTTGTCAGGCTCTCCATTTTTCAGGAGATCAATCAAGTGAGGAATTTGTGGTGTCGCAATCCGCAAAAGGGCGCGTGCAGCTTCAACCTTTATCTCCAATTGGCTTGAATTAAAGGTATCAGCCAGAGCCGTTGCTGATGTGGCGGAAGCGAATTGACCAAGTGCCCATGCTGCTCCAGCGCGAAGTTCGTTGTCACGTTGAGAGTCTTGCAGTACCTCAATCAGTAGTTGTTCGCTCCGGCTCTTTGGTATTTCAGAGGTGACAATAACTGTTTCAAGCTGCGTTTCAAGAGGAACCGTCATCACCGGACTCCGTAGCTTGTTTTCGATGAACTTCCAGCCGTTCGGATCGTCATAGAGAGCAAGTGCTGCGGCAGCCTCAAGCTGGACATAAATATCCTCGTCGGTATCGGTCATTCTTGCTTCGAGCATGGGCTTGGCAATGGTATAGCCTCTGTATCGCAACGCCTTTGCGGCAGCATATCGTTCGCTCAAGTTGACACTTGCAAGTTTATCGATGAAATAGGCCTCTTTAACTGTCGCAGGGCATTGAAGTTGTGTATTGACGGGAACAACTGCCGCCACAATCTGATTCGCCTCAACCGTATCGCCAGCGTTCACTTGTGGCAGCAAGGTTATCTTGCCTTTCTGTCGGCTCAATTGAATTGATTGTTTTCGTGCGTCTGTGACAGGGGCGAGGCTGACTCTGGTGGATTCAACAGCCGTAACAATTGATTGCTGGTTGGCCACAGCACATGTCCACATTACCCGTATTTCTGATCCCTCCTCAACCCCTTTAGGCTGAGTGATGGATACTTTTTCTGCATCGAATGCTTTCCGCATTTCTTTGACACTGACGAAATGAACGGGTGAAATTTGTTTCAGATCTATCGGAGAATTGTCATGTTGCTCAAAAAGGACGATTGAAACGAAGTCGTCGTCACGCATACCTGCATCCCAAGCCCGCTTTGGGTCATTGAGGGAATGGGACATCGATATTTCAAGTTTGGTTTTGCCACGGGATTCGAACCGTAACCCGGTATTCAAGCAAAGAATGTCGGGAACCCTGACACGCTTGATTTTGATTCGTTTCCATATTTTGAAACCAGTGGAACCCCGCTCAAGTTCTATAGGGTTGAACCCCATTGCTTTCAGCAGGTGAATGGTCGAGTTTGTCCCCGCAGCACCTACGGCAAGTTTTCTCAGGAAGCTGTCGTCACTCTTAAAGTTATTAGCCACGTTACCTTAAATTTTGTCTGGTAAATAGCATAACATAAGCATTTTTGGGTTGATGCGCTTAAGCTGTTGATGGTTGCTTTATAATCGGAATAATACGTAAATATTGGGTCATATAAATGATTGTAATCTCTCGAATATCAATTCAGGCCGCCATTTTGCTGCTGTTTCCATTCAATGACAAATGGTGGATTGGTCGTAGCATGTCCGCCCGGCACACTTCTCGACCAAGACACCACTATTCCAGAGTTATCGAAAGAAAAATCCCTGTGCGGCAATACTATAGCTTGCGGATTCATGGGAGGATGGCCCCGGAAGCTTTGAAATTGACCTGAATGTTTTGTAACATCATGGGTTATTGTATGTAGAAGCCAAACATGGTTTTACCGACTAACTTAAGCTAAGCCAAATTTGAGGGATGCCGGTTCCAGAGTCAGAAACTTATAGCAGTGAGGGTAATAAAATCGGCTGGAAGGAGTAAAAAGAAGGAAGAGAGTTGCTCATATATTGCGCAGAACAATCAATCCGTTGGTATCTGAACAGTGATAATAGAACTCAAACATCTTACGTTTGGCTTTGTCCCTGAAAAGCAAATCCTCAAAGACCTCTCATTGTCGTTGGAGGAAGAGAAGATTTATGCCTTGATGGGTGGCAACGGTGCAGGGAAAACAACGTTGTTTAATCTGATTACCGGCTTCATGAGGCCACAAAGCGGCGAGATTTTGTTGGAGGGAAAAAATCTGACACACCAGCAGCCATACACCATCAACCGGCAAGGCATTAGCAGAACCTTTCAGGACTTGCGGCTCATTACAAAACTGACGATAAAAGAGAATATTATCCTGGCAATGCAGCACAATCCAACGGATAATTGGCTCCATGCCATGCTACCTGAACAGTTTTACCGTTCTGCAAATAAGCAGTTAGGTCAAAATGCGGATGACATTATTAAAGAGTATTACCTCAATGATGTGAAGAATTCGTTGGCTGGTGAAATCTCCTACGGACAGCAAAAGCTGTTGACGCTCGCCTGCTGTGTTGCAAACGGCGCGAAGCTGCTGCTGCTTGATGAAGCAGTGGCAGGAATCCAGCCAGAGTATCGTCATAAAATTGCCAAGCTTATTCGTACCTTGAAAGAGAATGGCAAAACCATTTTACTGATTGAGCACAACACCGATTTTATTGCCGATGTTGCCGACACGATTTTCTTTTTGCATGAAGGAACTCTTTCTACCTTTGAGACTATGGATGCGCTTCGGGAAGACAAACAGGTAATGGCGGCATACATCTGAGAACGCTATGCTGAAAGTTGAGAACCTGTCAACAGGCTATGGTAAAAAGCAGGTGCTTTTTAATGTCTCTTTGGAGGTGAACATAGGGGATATTGTTTTGCTGGCGGGAAGTAATGGCAGTGGGAAATCAACCTTGCTGAAAGCCATTTACGGAATGTTGCCGCAATGGGATAATGGGCAGGTATGGTTTGATGGAGAGAATATTACCGGCAAGCCAACAGCGGCGTTACTGAAGAAAGGGTTGCTCTATATTCCGCAAAAGCGAAATCTCTTTGAAGAGCTTACGGTAAAAGAGAATCTGGAGATGGCGGGTTTGACGCTTGACAAAAAGCTGTTGCGGAAGGGCATAGAGGAGGCACTTTCAGTTTTTAAGACGCTGGCGGCAAATCTGAAGCGAACGCCAATGACGCTTAGCGGAGGTGAACGTCAGTTGCTGACGTTGGCAATGGCAACATTGCATCAGCCGAAGATGATTTTAGTTGATGAGCCGTTTACTGGATTGTCACCTCAGAATATTGATTTTATTGCGGAGAATTTGAAGGGGTTAAATGAAACGCATGGCATTACTTTGGTGATTGTTGAGCATCGTGTTAAGGAGTGTTTAAAGATTGCAAGTCATGTAATTGGTATGAAGATGGGGGCGATTTACAGGCAAATGGATACGAATAGTGCGCGTAACAGTAGAGAATTAGATTCAATTTTTATTTAAAATAATAACGACATAAATATTATGCATTTTAATCTTGAAATAACAAAGAATTGCAATCAGAAATGTTTCTATTGCTTTAATGATTCAGGCCATGCAGATCAAAAAAATGAGTTAAGCCTTCTTGAATGGAAAAAAATCATTTCTGAGATTCATAGTTTAGGACACAAAAGTGTTCACATCACTGGTGGAGAACCTTTTTTGCATCCGAATATTATTGAAATATTAACTCATGCAATTGAATTTGGTTTAGAGACAACAATTTTATCCAATGGGTACAAGATTGCAATGCTTGCAGAAAAGTACCCAACCCTGTTCTCTAAATTAAAATTGGCTCAAATTAGTTTGGATGCTATGGGTCCAGATGTTCATAATGCAAGAAGAGGTTATAATGGCGCATTTAAAGATGCTATTGATGCCATTAATGCTTTGCTAAAAGTAAATGTGCCAATCGAAATTAGTTCAACAGTGTCAGATCAAAGCTTGTTCGAGCTTATAGATATTGCAAAATATTGCGAGTCAATTAATGCGTCATTAATAATTCGGGAATTAATTTTAGAAGGAAGAGGTAAGAATATAAATGCTAAAAAAGCTTTTAATATTTCAAAGGAAGAGATTGTGAAAGAATTGTATGCACATACAACGGTTACAGTTGTTAGTGATCGCTTTAATTATGTTGTAGATAATAATAAGTGCAATAAATATTTTAAAGAATTTGGCACCGTAACTATTGATGCATCTGGAAAGATAAAAGGAGATGGTATAAAATTCATTAATAACCATCGCATACTTAACCAATTAACGGCTGCTTAATATGTCGGAAATAAAAATATTTATTAGCCATTCGCATAAAGATCAATTATTTATTGATTTTGTCGATGAATTTTTAATGCCAATTTTGTTGTCGAGTTTTAGAGGCAACGAAATAAGGTTTACTTCTGATAAAGAAAGGATAACCGGGAAATTTCCAGGAGAAAAAAGTCTTGAATTGTTGGACGAAGCAATAGACTCTAAATTGTTTATTTGTTATATATCTAAGCATTATATTGAGTCTCGATTTTGTTTGTTGGAGCATGGAGCTGCTTATATTAATTATAAAAAAAATAATGTAAGTTTTTATCCAATTTTATCAGATGATCTTGATTTTGATGAAACACTCCCCACATTAAATGGAGCAATTCATGCAGAATTACATAAAATAGATTCATTAAAAAGCCTTTATAAAGTACTAAGTGATTTGCTTATCGAAATAGACGAAAAAATAAAAATCCCTCAATTAGATTATAATAAAAAACTTGAAGATTGGTTCAATTCGTTATATAGAAAAAATGGAAAATCTCATAATTCTAATGGAGTTAGCTTTAATTTATTTGAGAAAATAGCTGATTCATTTCATAATGGATCAGACATAATCTCTCCTATAACTGTATTTTGTGCCAGAAAAGAATATGAAGAGTTGTCCATTAAGTTAGCCCTTAAATTAGCTAATAAGGAGGACGTTGTGCTGGTGTGGACATTATTCGAATCACCATTACTTGTAGAGGATGCTTATAGTAATGGTGATTTTCTTACCATTTATGATAAAGAATTTAAGGGAATAGGAAACAAGATATCAAGATATAGGATTATTGTTTTTGAAGACTATTCTAAGGTTCTAGAATATATAGAATGCAATGGTCACACATTAATTTCTATTAATAATGCAATGACCTTAAAAAATCAATACCACAAAAAACTGGATATAAATCAAATTACAAAACGGAAAAAAGCATTTGAAGAAGCTAATGAGGGCGCACTTTTTTTTACGACAAAACAAAAAATTCAGGAATGGTGTTTAAAAAAATTTAAAACACAGCTTCCTTCATATTTTGATTATGAGTTTGGTTATATGGCTACTTCATCTGCTATCGCATCACGTTTTGGATTCACAACTGGATTTCATTCTAATACTGCAGGATCAAATGAAGATACGCGAAGACATATGACTTTTTATCCCACGACGTTAGATCCTGACTTGCACAGATCGTTTGAAGAAAGAAAGTATTCTGAATATTCAATTTATTCGGATATTCCTATACAGATTAAATTGGTGGATGATTTAATTAATGATAATTTAAACAAATTTATAATAAAAGAACCTATAACTTTAAACAAATTGCAATTATTGCAATAGGGAGTTACGATGAAAAGACTTGTTTTCTTTCTTATATCTATTGTGTTGTTTTTGCAAACAAGCTGTACTAATAATGATCGTGGTGATGCAAAAGTTGGTATTCTTTTTCCAATGACTGGTGATGCTGGAGAATATGGTAATAAAGGTAGAAAAGCGATTGAACTAGCTCTTGAGCAGGTTAATAATACTGGTGGAGTAAATGGTAAAGCAGTTGAGATTGTTTTTGAAGACTCAAAGGCGGACCCATCAGCCGGAGTTACTGCTATACAAAAAATGATAAGTATAGATAACGTGTCTGCTGTTGTTGGTGATATTGTCAGTTCTGTATCAATTCCTGCCGCTGCAGTCGCCGAAAAAAATAAAGTTGTAATGATAGCCCCAACATCTTCTGCGCCAGCATTGACTCAAGCAGGAAAATTCATTTACAGAGTATGGCCAAGTGATTTGTTAGAAGGCTCAGCAGCAGGAAAGTTTGCCAAAGGTAAAGGCTTTAAAAAAGCAGTCATTTTTCATTTAAACAACGATTATGGCAATCAAATAGCAGATATCTTTAAAAAGAATTTTGAATCTGAAACTCAAAAAGTTATTGGTAACGAAGCGTATAGTGCAAAAAGTGGTTCATATAGAGGAATGCTAACAAAAGCAAACGCTTTGCATCCTGATTTTATCTATATAGCAGGATACTATGAAGATACCGCTCAGATTTTAAAAGAAGCAAAAGAGTTGGGAGTTAATTCGCAATTTATGGGAGCTACCGCAATTGAAGACAATAAGTTTTTAGAATTAGCGGGTAAAAGTGCAGAAGGAATAGTTTATCCATTAGCATCAGGTTTTGATGTTAACTCAAGTGATCCAAACACAAAGCAATTTGTTAATGCTTTTGAAAAGAAATTTGGTTACGAGCCTGGGTGGGTAGAATCTCATTGCTATGATGCATTTATGCTAATCGCAAATGCTATGAAGATAACTGGAAAAACAGATGGCGAAAGTATTCGTCAATATCTTGATAGCATGGGTATATATAATGGGGTTACAGGCCAGATAAAATTCGATGCTAATGGCGATGTAACAAAACCTGTAATTTTCAAGACTGTCAAAGGTGGAAAATTTGTTGTATTGCAATGAGTCAAGTATTCACTAATATTTCTTTAAGTGCATTACTTTATTTGCTTATCGCAAGTTCATACTCACTTATTTACTATCCGACTAAATTCTTTCACATTGCACATGCTGCCGTTGTAACATCGGCAGCATATCTTGTTTACCTCTTTTCCATTCAACTTTCTATCCCTTTTCCATTGGCTATTGTCGATGGAATTGCCACAGCAGCCCTCATTGGCATGTTTTGCGAGCTGCTGGTGTACCGCCCAATGAGGAAAAGAAATCGCCCGCCTTTAGCATATATGATTGCTTCGATCGGCTTATACGTTTTACTGCAAAATACTATCTCACTCTATTTTGGAGACGATACAAAAGTTATCAACACCGCAGAAATATCTGTCGGGCATCAGATATTCGGAGCCTACATTACAACCATCCAAATCATAACAATTTGCGTTTCTCTTGTATTGTTTGTTGGAGTCAACCTGTTTCTTCATTTCACTGCAACTGGTAAATCAATTCGTGCAGTCTCAAGCAATCCCGAACTCTGCAATATTTACGGTATTTCATCAAACAAAGTCATTCTCATTGCTTTTACTCTTGGTTCAGCCTTAGCCGCAATAGCCGGAATACTTTCTGCAATGGATACCAACATGACACCAACATTTGGTTTCAATCTCTTACTGTATGGCGTTGTTGCTATGATTATCGGAGGTGTTGGCAGCACAAGAGGGTTACTTGCAGGATCGCTCTTGGTAGCAACAGCACAACATCTTGCGGCGTTTTACTTAGATACAAAATGGATGGATGCCGTTACCTATGTTATTCTCATTCTGTTTTTGATCTGGAAGCCACTTGGCTTTAGTGGTAAACGACTGAAAAAAGTGGAGGTGTAGCGAATGGAATATGTTTTACACCTTTTCATTTTGATCTGCTTTTACACCATGCTTTCACAAAGCCTGAATCTCTCTGCAGGATTTGCAGGGCTTATCTCTTTGACCCATGCCGGGTTCTATGGCATTGGCGCATACACAACAGCCATTCTTTCGACATACTATGGTTTTTCATTCTGGCCAAGTATTCCACTGGCAATGCTTATCAGTGGGTTTATCGCTTTTATTGTCTCTCTTATTGCATTGCGCACAGTGGATGATTATTTTATCATTTGTACCCTCGGCATTCAGGTTATTCTTTTCTCTATCATGAATAACTGGATGGAGTTGACCAGAGGGCCGCTCGGTATTCCCGGTATTCCTTCCATTCAATTTTTCGGTTTCAGTGTCGAAAGCAAAATTCCATTTCTGTTACTCTCACTCTTCTTTGTTGTTGTTATATGGCTTCTTTTGCGGAATATATCCCGATCAGGTTTTGGGAAAACATTGACCGCAATCAGCGAAGACGAAATTTACAGCCAAAGCATCGGTAAAAATGTTTACCTCTCAAAGACAGTCTCGTTCATGTTGAGTGCCATGCTGGCATCCATCCCAGGAACGTTGTATGCCCATTATATCTCATACATTGACCCGACCAGCTTCACGGTCAACGAATCTATTTTTGTTCTCTCCATCGTCATCATTGGCGGCCTTGGCAACCTCGCCGGCAGTTTTTTTGCCTCAGCATTTTTAGTCTTGCTACCCGAAGCACTCCGCTTTGTCGGTATGCCTGATAGCATTGCAGCTAACATGCGGCAAATTATCTATGGCTTGATTTTGGTTGCGGTTATGATGACCGGGAAAAATGGGGTGAAAGAAATGATTTACAATTCGCGAGATAATACTTCACGTTTATAAATAAATGAGAGGTCGAGTAGGAATGCCCATTCCGTAGAATATAGCTGTTTTAGTGAGGACTGAGCGACTCTCTCGAATAAAGGGTGCCAATCTATTGTTTTATCATTTGAGATATAGAATGCATACGCCATCCGAATATATGCTTGCACAGAAAAAATTGGAGTTTTTTGAGCGGCGAGTCTTTCAAGATAGCTTTTACGAAGATCCCCAGCAGGATTTAACCAATCCTTCATTACGGTAATACATTTATTCTTCAATTCAGGAGAATAACGTGATAGTATTGGTGATAACTCGATAAACATTAATACAAGGTTTTCCTCGGTAAGGAGCCGTCCTGGGTCACCCCAGTGTTGTGAATTCCATTCGGTTTCAAAAAAACAGATCGTATGTTCAATAGTTTTCTTTATTGATGAAGGGTTTTGAATAAATGGAACTATTTGATTTTTTGACATAAAATCAAGAAGTTTCAATGCGTAGGCGCTTGCCCAGAGGTCAGGCTTTCCCTTTTTTTCACTAGTTTGCCACCAACCACCAGTGCAGTCTTGCCAAGGATTATTTTTATCAAGCATTTGTCCGACTACTGACCGAGTTATACTGTTGTTTGGTTGATTGATAGCAAGTAGGTGAGCTCCTGCCATTGAATGGCGATAGTTCCATTTTTGCTCTCGTCCTACGGGAGACGGATCTGGTGCACTGGAAAAAAGGGGGATACGTCCATCTGAAAATAATTTTTCTATCCCGGCAAATGCGTATGACACCGACCTCTGAGCAACGCCATGTTCTTTCATTATAATTACAGGCCAATAGGTAAGGTACATTCGCGGTTTCAGGTTCAAGTTCTCACTAGAGCCCTTCGGTTGCCATATTTCAGAAGATTTAACATCGTATGACTTTCCGTATTGTCCTTGGTGACGCCCAAAATTGTTCTGATCTTTTACAAGTATTCTGATTAGATGTGCTTGAAGTTTCGTGATTGCCTTTATTGATAGCTTTTGATCGCACGTTATAGGAGGAGCTATACGAAACATAGCCTGATTAAATAGTACGTGGAGGTAACCTTTTCGATCAAGAAATTTTATCAATGCTCCTATTCCAGCAATGATAAGGCTGATTATTAAGCTATTAATCATATGCGTGATTCAGAAACCATTTTTTTGGGGGTTGTTGTCGCTTTCGGTATTTAAACAGCATGAAAAGCTATTAAACGCATCAATTGTTTGCTTCATAATATTGTTAAATTCTACAACAGGAGATGGATTAAGCGTCAGTAAGTACTCTGCTTTTGTATCTCGGTTACTACCGCAAGGGCAGGTTTGAGTCTGTTGTTTGGCATAACGTCAATTATTTAATTAAGTTATGCGCCTTTTCATTTTTCATTACCATTTATTTTCTTATGGTGCACATAGTCTAAGGAAAAGAGAATGATCGATAGTGTTGCACAGGTAATGAACAGCATACCAGTAACCCACGAGAAATGCCAGAAGACAGCTCCAGCACATAAAAGAGTTGCGTATAGCCCAATATGGCCTGAGATTTTCGAGTATCGCGTATCAACGCGAATCGTGAAACGTTCATGCAGAGTGTATGAAACGAGGGCAGATGTTAGAAGAGGTATGGCCACAGCACAGGCGGTTAATGCAATCCATAGTGCCAGCGTTAGAGCAGATAATTGTAGTATTTGTACAACTACAGCACTACAAAACACTAACGCTCCACTTATGGCCAAGCGGTCTTCAATGTAGTCGGCGCTGGAGCGGTGTTTCATTGGTAGTAGCTTAATCTATGATGTTACAAATATAAGCCATAAAATACGCAAATTCCCAACCATCTAATACCCCTCCACCACAAACCAAACCCCCGTCGCAATCATAATCACACTGGCCACCCGGTAAAACCACCTGCGCGTTCTGCCGCTTATACTATTCACCACCTTCCCCACAAGAATCAGCGCTGGCGCAGTGCCGATGCCGAAGAGCATCATCATCAGTGCGCCTTGCAGCATTCCGGCAAAGGGGTGAGGAGCCTCCATGGCGGCGCGGGCGGCGGCGAGGAGGGCGGTGTAGGTGAGACCACAGGGGAGAAAGCCTAGGACGATGCCCATGGGGTAGTAAGCGCCGATGGAGCGGGGGGCTTTGAAGAGGGCCATGATCTTTTGGATGAGTGAGTTGCCGGGGGTGCAGCTCCTGGTTGAGGCGCTCCTTGGCAGCCACTCTGCGGTGGAGAGGCCCATGAGGATGATGGAGAGTCCGGCGATGATCATGATGGCTCGCTGGAGCTGCTCGATGGAGGTGGTAAGGACAAGGAATGAGCCGGAGAGGCCGACAAGGGCGCCGAGGATGGTGTAGGTGGTGATTCGCCCGAGGTTGTAGAGCAGATGGTGAAGCACTCCCTGCCGGGTTTCGCCGACGGTGAAGGCGGCAACCACTGGCCCGCACATGCTGATGCAGTGGCCGAATCCTCCGGCAAGCCCGGAGAGGAGCATGGCGAGAAGGGGGGCGCTGCTCATGGGCTCTTTCTCTTTGCGGGCGTTCTGAGCCTTGGTGGCTTTACCGGTTTTGCAGGCTCGTCATCATCGTCAAGCATCCGGTATTTCGGCGCTTCGGGGTCGTCGAACTGGCCGCTTTTGACGGCCCAGATAAAGAGGAACCATGCGGCGACGCCGACAAAAAAACCGATGCCGATCAGGTAAAAGGTGGTGTTCATGGTTGCTTGATCACAGTTTTTTCAGCCGCAGTGAGTTGCTTACCACAACAAGGGAGCTGGTTACCATCAGCAGTGCGGAGATGATGGGGTGCAGCACCCCCGATACTGCAAGTGGCAGCGCTATGAGATTATACGAAAAGGCCCAGAGAAGGTTCTGGCGGATGATGGAAAAACATCGCGAGGAGCTTTTGATCAAGGTGTTGATGAGCCTGAGATCGTCGTTCAGGATGGCAACGCTGGCGCTCTCAAGGGCAATGGCGGAGGCGTGGCCGAGGGTAACGCCAATGTCGGCTTCGGTCAGCGCGGGAGCGTCGTTGATGCCGTCGCCGACCATCATGACGCATGCTCCCTTTGCTTTCAGGGCGCGGATCACCGCTGCTTTTTCGAGGGGGCCAAGCCCGGCCTGCACGTCGGTGATGCCGCATCTGGCGGCGATGTAGTTGGCCACTCCACGGTTGTCGCCGGTCAGCATCATCAGAGCAAACCCTTTTTTCCGCAGCCCCTCAATAAGGGGAAGAGCGTCCGGGCGCAGGTCATCAATCATCCCGATCACTCCGGCCAGCTTGTTGCCGCAGGCGACCATCACCACGGTTTTGCCCTCAGCTTCGAGCGATGCGGTGTGAGCAATCTGTTCACGCTCCATCTGAACACCCTCCTCATCCATAAAGGCTTTTGAGCCCGCCCGCCAGAGAGCTCCATCAATCACTCCTGAAACTCCTCTGCCCGGTGTTGCCCTGAACTGCGTTACCGTCAGCCGCTCACCCTGCCATGCAGCCACAAGGGCGCGTCCGGTGGGGTGTTCCGAGGCGGCTTCGAGCGAGGCGACATGCTGCATCAACGTTGGCGTGAGGCCGTAGTCATGCAGGTCGGTCATGGAGGGTTTGCCGGTGGTGATGGTGCCGGTTTTGTCGAGCACGACGGTGGTGGTTTTTGAGACCGTCTCAAAAATATCGCCCCCTTTGACGAGAATGCCTCTCTTTCCGGCCGTGGTGGTGCCAACGAGAATGGCGAGCGGCGTTGCCAGACCAAGGGCGCAGGGGCAGGCGATGACCAGCACCGAGACGGCGTTCATCAGGGCGGTGACGGTGTTGGCGGAGGTGAGTTTCCAGTAGAGAAAGGTGGCAAGCGCGAGGATGATGGTGGCTGGCACAAAATAACCGGCGGTTTTGTCGGCAATGCCCTGAATCGGTGCCTTGCGTGCCTGGGCATCCTCCACCGTGCGGATAATACGGGCCAGCAGGGTATTCGCCGCATTGCCGGTGACCTGGATGCGGAGCCGTCCATTCATGGAGAAGCTTCCGGCAAAGACATCGCTGCCCACTGCTTTCAGTACAGGATTCGACTCACCGGTCAGCACCGCTTCGTTCACCTCAGCTTCGCCATCCACCACCCTGCCGTCAAGCGGAATCCGGTCGCCCGGGATGATCTCAATCATCTCGCCGGTTTGCACCGAAGCCACAGGCACCATGCTGGTTTCGCCACTCTTCTCAACCCTCAGTGCCTCATGGGGTTGCAGTTCAGCCAGCTCGGCAATGGCGTTGCCCGCCTTGAGTCTTGAGCCTGCCTCCAGAAAGCGCCCCAGCAGAATGAAGGTGATGATCATCGAGGCTGTATCGAAAAATATCTCCCCCCCGTAAAAAATCATGGCAATGCTGTAACTGTAGGCCGAGAGTGCCCCAAGCGCCACCAGCACATCCATGTTGAGCGTCAGCCTTCGCAATGAGCGGAGGGCGCTGGAGAGAAAGGGATAGCCCGAGTAGAAGAGCACCGGCGTGGCCAGCGCCCATGAAATAAGCTGGAATGCAAGCCGGTAGCGCTCCTCAATTCCCTCAAAAAAGCCTGCGTAAAGTGCGGTGGTAAAGAGCATGAGCTGCATGGAGAAAAATCCTGCCGTGCCGAAGCGCAGCAGCAGCTCCTGTTTCTCCCTGGCAAACATATCGGCACTTCCGTTGCCATGGCAGGGGTGGGGCAGGTAGCCGATGGAGCGAATGGCGTTCAGTATGGCCTCGAGGCTCACCTGTTCAGCGCTCCAGGTGATGGTTGCCTTGTGGGTGGCATAGTTCACCCTGACGGAGAGCAGGCCATTGATCTTCATCAGAAACTTTTCGATGAGCCAGACGCAGGAGGCGCACCTGATTCCCGAAAGCAGCAGCTCAATCCGATGCTCCCTGCCGCTGATGGTGACGGTGTCGCTGAAGGCTGAAGCCTGGAGTTTTACCCCGGTTGCCGGAGGGCCTGGCTGCCAGTCGCACCGCTGGTTGTAGAAGGCGTCAAGCGAATTGCTGTGGATAAGCTCGTAGACACCGAGGCAGCCGTGGCAGCAGAAGAGCTTGCTTTCTCCGTTGATTTCAACGATAATGGCCGATGCCCGGCTTGTCTCCTGCAGGCAGTGGTCGCAGCGCAACATTCCGTGAGATGGTTGCTCACTCTCTGACATTAAAGACAAATGCCGGATTGTTCAGTGTATCGGAGAGGACAGTTGCCTGCCAGAGTGTACGACCGCTCATGCAGCGCACAATAATCCCTTTGCCCTCATAGAGGCAGCCGCTCTTTTTCACCAGCGTTACCTGATTTTTACCCATCTGCATTCCCGGCATTGAGAGATCGAGCAGCAACGTCTCAGGCAGTTTGTCGCATGAGGTCACCGTGACGCTGAAGGTGAGCTCCTTCATGTGCTTCACCGGTTTCGGCTCAATGTTCAGCGTCACGGTTCGCTGGCCTGCGGTAACGGTGCAGGAGCCCTGGTGGATGTTACTCTCCTTTGTCTGAAAATAGTGGGTGCTGTTTTCGTAATAGTTGCTGTCCACAAGGGTGTCGGCGTTCGTGTAGGCCACATAGATCCCGCAGCCCATGGCAAAGAAAAAAATCGGGTAAACGATGTAGAAAAAAAGCTTCATAGAAAAACGCTTTCTCGGTTGATTGCAATGCCGCCTCCGGAGATGTTGAGATGCAGTTGCTCCAGTTTGCCGGTTGATTTCACCAATATACGTCCACGCAGCACCGAAAATGGCGGCAACACAAGCGAATGTTCGCCGATCAGAGTAACATTGTCGGGCGACGAAAGTTCAAGGTCAAGCGGCTTTCCGCCATTATTATAGATGGTGTAGGAGTAGCGGTTCAGCCCCGACGGCAGGGGAGCGTTGTCCCGGGTGACCAGAAAGTCAACCGGAGGACGGCTCCAGAGCAGCAGTAAAAGAAGGACTCCCGCAGCGACGGTTGCGCCTCCAAGCCAGAAGGTTTTAGGACGGAGTATCCGACCTTTGTAGTTCGGGAAGGGTGGCATACCTCTCTTTTCACTGAGCACCCGGCAGGCGTCGATACAATCGGCACAGGCAATGCAGGCAGAGCTTAACCCTTTTTTGATGTCGATGCCGACAGGGCAGACCTTGACGCACTCATCACACTTCATACAGGTCGCATCCCTTGAAACATCATACTCAATCAGCAGGGTATCCTTGTCGAAGAGGGCATTCTGCAGCATGGCGTAAGGGCAGATTGAGGTACAGAATCCTCTTCCCAGAAACGCCAGCTCCAGATAGACCGCCACCCAGAGAACCAGAAAAAATGAGGTCAGGGTTGATGAGACAAAGAGCGAGTTCAGCGTCTCGGCAGGTGGCACAAAGTACCAGATCATGGTGATCGCTACCAGAGCAGAGAGGGGTAGCTGCAAAAGAATCTGAACAGTTTTCTGATGTTTCCTCCCAAACAGCTTGGCAATGCTCTGGCTCAGGTCGAGCAGTACCGTCTGGGGGCAGAGCCAGCCGCACCAGACTCTTCCAAAAATGACCGTTACAAAAGCAATCAAGAGCAGGAAAAAGAGCGAAACGCCAAGAATAAGATAGAGTTCCCGGATCCAGATCACTGATCCGAACACATAAAGTTTGAGGGTTGGGATATCAAAGCGTAGCGCACTTTGGTCATTGATGGAAAGAAACGGCAGACCTGTCAGCATGACGGCCTGCAGAATTTCGATAGCTCTTCGGTATGGTTTCCACAAAATGGCAAGCTCCTGAGTTGGTGAGAATTACTTTTTCCTCAGGCTTTCCAGAAAGGCAGCCACCTTGCTGATTTTTTCTGAGCCAATCTGGGGAAGGAATGCCGGCATACCGTTGGGACGCCCCTTGGAAATTGATTCAAAAATATCCTTCGGGGTAGCTCCGTATTTGAGCGTTGCAGCGGTGAGGTTGGGGCCAATTCCGCCGGTTGCATCGGCGTTATGGCAGGGTGCGCAGGTGTTGGCATAGATCTCCTTGCCCTCCTTGATGGCATCCTTGTCGCCCGAATACTCTTTGACGGCAACAGATTTTTCTGATTTCGCCGCCGAAGCCATCTCCTTGTCAAACTCTTGGTAGAATGACCAGCCGGAAATGGCCGGGGTATAGGAGACGATATAGCCGATCAGAAAAATAATCGTCCCGAAAAAAAAGAGCAGCCAGCCTTTGGGGATTTTGTTATGGCTCTCTTGGGGTTCTCCGGTATCATGCATGGTCATCTCCTTTTGTTCATTTATCGTCATCAAGCATTCTGTGTTTCGGTTCCTCAACCTTCTGCTTTCGTTTCGGATTGTAGTAGTATGCTATGATCCCTCCCGAAATAATGGCGAGAACCACGGTGAAGAGCACATAAGCCAGGCCTGAAACATTCATTTTCTGGCCTCCATGTTCTTGACATCCCGTCCAAGTTTCTGAAGGTAGGCAATCAGGGCATCCATTTCGGTCAGCTCATTCTGCAGCTCCGGCGGCGTTACCTGGTTACGACTCTCCTTTGAGGGATAGCTTGCGCTGGTGACGGTTTCGCGGTACTGGTCAATCTGCTGCTGAACCTCACTTTCAGCGTAGCCGTAGCCAAGGGTGGATGTTTTTTTGAACGAGTACCCTGTGTCGAGCCGGTTTTTGGCAAGCCAGCCGTACGGTGGCATGTTGGACTTTTCAAACATGCTTTGAGGGTGTGCGGTATGCTTGTAATGCCAGGAGTCAGGATATTTTCCTCCGACCCTGTTCAAATCTGGCCCTGTGCGGCGTGAGCCCCAGAGAAAGGGGCGATCGTAAGCGAACTCCTCCGGTTTTGAGTATTCGCCATACCGGAGCACCTCGGTTCTCAGTGGTCGGACGGTCTGGGTGTGGCAGTTGTTGCACCCTTCACGCATATAGATGTCTCGCCCCTCCTGTTCCACCGCAGTGTAGGGTTTTATGTAAGGGCTCACCGGTTGCGTCGAAGGCATGAAGAGTGGAATAAAGACGGTAACCGTGGTACCGATCAGGATAACAACGGCTGCAAGAACAGCAAAAACAACCGGTTTTGAAGTGATCCCCATGATGTCAGCTCCTGTTTGTTGATGTTGTCGTTTATGCTTCACTCTGGTTTGGCTGCTTCCTGACGGTCATAATCAGATTCCAGGCGAACACCAGTATGCCGATAAAGTAGATAACCCCGGCAACAAACCGCAACTTGTAATAAGGATAAAGGGAGGTTACGGTGTCGAGAAAATTGTACATCAACGATCCATCAGGATTGGTGGCTTTCCACATGGCTCCCTGCTGGATTCCTGCAATCCACATGGTGATGGTCCAGGTGAACTGGCCAACAAGAATGAGCCAGAAATGGGTGTTGGCAAGTTTGACGCTGTAGAGTTCTGTGTTGTTAATGCGCGGAATCATGTAGTAGAATGATGCCGAAATAATCATGGTCACCCATCCCATCGTCCCCATGTGCACATGCCCGACAACCCAGTCGGTATAGTGGAAGAATGCATTAAGGGTTCTCAGTCCCTGCAGTGGCCCCTGAAGGGTCTGGAGTCCGTAAAAGGTGATGCCGGCAATGAAGAACTTGGTGAGATAGTTGGTCCGCATCTGATCCCAGTTACCCTGCAGCGTGTAGTAGCCATTGACTACTGAACCCCATGAGGGGGCAATCAGGAAGATGCTGAAGGCCATGGCAACGGTTTGAATCCATTCCGGCAGGGGAGTCAGCATAAGGTGATGTGCTCCCGTCCAGAGATAGGCAAAGTTCAGCGCCCAGAACGACACGATGGAGAGCCGGTGGCTGTAGATGGGAAGGCCGGTAGACTTTGGCAGAAAATAGTAGAACATCGCCAGGATTGGCACGGTGAAGATAAATCCGACAATGTTGTGAGCGTACCACCACTCGACATTGGCATCGTTTGCGCCGGAAAAGAGTGTATACGATTTGAAGAGGTTGATGGGAACCTCAAGGTTGTTGACAATATAGAGAATGGCAATGGCCACGGTCATGGAGATGATGTACCAGAGTGAGATGTACATCTGCTTCTCCTTTCGCTTGATCAGCGTGCCAAAGACGTTGATGGCAAACATCACCCAGAAGATAACGACGACGATATCGAGAGGCCACTCCAGCTCGCCATATTCCCGCGTGGTATTCATGCCGGCAAAAAGCGATATGGCCGCCAATGCTATGGCCGTGTTGAAAAGGTAAAGATGAGCCTGTGCAAGACGGGGAAAGAGCAGTGGCGTACGTGTCAGTCGCTGCAGGATATAATAGGATGTTGAAAAAATTGCCGCGAGACCGAATCCGAGCCCAAGTCCGTTGGTGTGAACCACGCGAAGACGTCCGAAGCTGAGCCAGGGGCTAAGATTCAGTGCCGGGTTGAACATTTCAAAGGCTATCCAGAGTCCAACCACTAAACCGATGACAAGCCAGAATAACGCCGAAAATGCAAAACCGCGCACTACCCTGTAATTGTACCCTGCCTCATTCATATCTTCCTCCAGATCGTTTTTTGATTATGGATGGAATGTAATGAGAAATATGGAATGTTGTCAGGTAAATCAGCTTCGACGCTCACCGTACACACTTTAAAGTTGGGTGAGCGTCTGGGCATTGGTCCTTACTCCTCCATAAGAGCGGCAAGTTCGGTGATGTAGTTGCCGACGACAGCTTTTTTATCCGTAATAATGCCTCTGAGAAACTTCCCCGGGGTGACATCAAACGCATAATTAAGCACCGGCGTGTTCGGCATGGCCACCTGTGTGCCGAAAATGGTTCTTAACTCATCGGCGTTGCGCTCTTCAATCGGGATGTGGGTGCCGTCAGGAATGGTGATATCAATAGTTGATACCGGTGCGGCGATGTAGAACGGCAGATTGTGGTGGAACGCACTGATGGCGTGGGCACAGGTGCCGATCTTGTTGGCGGTGTCGCCGTTGGCGGCAATCCGGTCGGCCCCGACAATACCGAAATCAATCATGCCGCGCTGCATCAGAAATGCTGATGAGGAGTCGGAAATCGAGACAAACGGTATGCCATCCTGCTGAAGTTCCCAAGCTGTCAGGCGAAGTCCCTGCAGGAGCGGACGGCTCTCTGAAGTGATGACGCGCTCAATCAGCCCCTCCTGCCAGGCAAGTCTGATGACGCCAAGCGCTGAACCGGTGCCGCAGCAGGCAAGAGTGCCGGTGTTGCAGTGGGTCAGTACGTTGAGCTTTCGTGTTTTCAGGATGTGGGCCAAGTCAATTTTGATCTGTTCCACTCCATGGCGCGACATGAGATCGCAGTTGGCGATTTCATCATCATGAATTTTGCGGGCGGCGGCATTCATTTTTGCAAAGAGCGTCTCGATAGTGTCGGCCTCAAAATTTTCAGCATAGACCTTTTTCATGCGGGCGGCGGCAAAAAAGAGGTTGACTGCGGTTGGCCGTGATGCTTCAACTTCAGCCACGAGCGATTTAAAAAATGCAGGAAACTCCTCCTTGCTGCCCTTGAAGCTGTTGATGCCGAGAATAATGGTGTAGGCCGCAGCAACACCGATCAGCGGAGCGCCGCGTACGGCAAGCGTCTTGATGGCCTCAATAGCCTCCCTGTAATCTTTTGTGGCAACGTAATTCTCCTTGAGCGGCAGATAACGCTGGTCGAGGTAGTGAAGTGTGTTGTCTTTGAACGATATGGCGTCTATCATATTCTTACAGAAGAATTAAAGGTTGGCAACAATGGATTTGAAGATGGAGGGCATTTTTGGTTCAGCATGGCCTGAGACCTCAATGATCTCTTCAATGCTGACCGATTTGAGGCAGTCAGGGAAACATTCGTCAGTGATGATGGACATGCCGAAGACCTCGGTTCCCTGGTGTACGGCGGCGATCACCTCCGGTACGGTTGACATGCCGACAACATCTGCGCCAAGGATGCGCAACATGCGGTACTCTGCGCGGGTCTCAAGACATGGGCCTGAAAGGGCGACATAGACGCCGCGCTGCAGCTTGATGCCCTGGTTAAGCGCAACCTCTTCAGCAAGGGCAAGAATACGGGGAGAGTAGGGAGCGCAGAGATCAGGAAAGCGTGAGCCGATTTCAGGATCGTTCGGGCCAATCAGCGGGTTGCTGCCGAGCAGGTTGATGTGGTCATCAATCAGCATGATATCGCCTTTTCTGTAACCAGGGTTCAGACCGCCGCAGGCGTTGGTGATGCCGAGTATTTTAACACCGAGCTGTTTCATGACCCGTATCGGAAAAACAATCTGTTCCATGGAGTAGCCTTCGTAGAAGTGGAAGCGTCCCTGCATGGCGACAACATTTTTACCCGAAAGTGATCCAAAAATCAGTTTTCCGTGATGCGTCTCAACGGTTGAAACCGGAAAATTCGGAATATCGCTGTAGTCGAGTGAAAACTCTATATCAATCTCCTTGACAAGAGCCCCAAGGCCTGTTCCCAGGACGATACCGACTGGATAATTGGCGCCTGTTTTTTTTCTGATAAAGGCGACTGCTTCCTGGATTTGTGCCTGCTGTGAGATCATGATGAGGATTGTTTTACAGGTTAATTGAAGTAACGAATGTTTGGTGAAGCGCAACCATCTCTTACCGCCACCCGAAGATTGCCGACCCGACACGGATCATGGTTGCTCCTTCATGAATGGCCTCTTCAAAATCACCGCTCATGCCCATCGAGAGTTCAGTCAGTTGCGAGGGATCCGGGGCAATGTTCTGAAGCGATTCAAGCAGCAGTCGAAGCTGGCGAAACTCCTCCCGTGCCATAATTTTGTTTGGTGACGCAATGGTCATCAGTCCCCGAAGGGTAATGTTCGGGAGATGAAAAAGCGATTCTGCCTCTGAAAGAACGTCATCCGGTGACATGCCATATTTTGATGCCTCGCCCGAGGTATTGACCTCCAGAAGATAATCGACTTGCAGGTTGTTCTGGACTGCGCGTTTTGAGAGCTCTTCGGCTGTCGAAAGCTTGTCAATGCCGTGAATGAGGCTTACCTTTCCGATAATCGAGCGAATCTTGTTTGACTGCAGGTGACCGATAAAATGCCAGTCGACCGGGATTCCCTCAAGCAGGGGATCATCATATTTTTCCAGAAACTCCTGGACGTAGCTCTCCCCGAACTCAACTTGTCCGGCATCGAATGCCTCACGGACAAGCTCCGCAGGTTTAGTTTTGGAGACAGCAATCAGGCGCACGCTGGCGGGATCTCTTCCCGCCTCGATGCATGCACTGTTTATCTGTTCCTGTATTGCCTCAATATTGGATACAATGCTCTCCATGATGAGTGATCAGGACTTTGCTGGTGGAACAATAGTCTCGATAATGACCGGAACAAGCGGATTGTCGTTGGGATCGGTCTTGACAGCAGCAATTTTTTCAACCACATCCATGCCCGACTCTACGACACCAAAAACGGTGTACTGGCCGTCAAGAAAGGCATTGTCGTTATGATTGATATAGAACTGGCTGCCCGATGAAGCTCTCTGAGGGTTATTGTCCCTTGCTGCGGCAAGCGTTCCTTTTTTGTTTGGATGTTTGATTTCTGCAGGGATACGGGTTGAAGGGCCTCCGGTGCCATGCAGAGAGCGTTTGTCCTCATGGCGGGACAACGGATCGCCGGTCTGGATCATAAAGCCGTCGATAACCCGGTGAAAGCGGATGCCATCATAGTAGTTTTCGCCGGTGAGCTTGATGAAGTTATCACGGTGCAGCGGGGTGTCGTCGTAAAGGCTGATGGTAATGTCGCCAAGATTTGTCTTGATAATAAACTGTTCAGGCATGTCATCAATATTTAAGGTAACGGTTGTTGTTATTAAAGATTTCCGGAAATCTGCCAGAGCGACCGCTGTGCAACGGCGGCTCCGGTTGTGCCGGGATAGTCAGCTATGATTTTCGTATACAGTTCAGCGGCTTTTTTAAACTGGTTTGACTGCTGGAAGCTGTTGGCCGCATGGGAAAGGTACTGCGACTTGAGAACGTTGTTGTCAGTCTGTTTTGAAGCTTCCTGATAGCTTTCTGCAGCCTGCGCAAACTGATTTTTATTGAAGTAGCAGTCACCTGCGCCTGCCAGAGCGGCAGCCGCGAGATCGTTGTTTGCAATGGATACGGTTTTAAACACCTTCAGTGCACTGTCCAACTCTCCAAGAGAGTACCAGGCATTGGCCAGCAAAAGGTTCGCCATATTTCCGCTTGGCGTACCGGTGAATTTGCCAGCGTATTCGGCAGCAATTTTTTTCAGTCCGGGAACCTTGCCTTGACCGTTGATAGCCACCTGAAAATCGCCCTGGTCAAGAAATGGCGAAATTCGGGAAAGTTGGAGTGAGGCTTCCTGTTCACTGCTCTTCTGGTGTTGCATCCAAAAAAACGAACCACCACCCAAAGCGATTACCAGCACAAGGGCAGCGATAATCGCTGTTTTATATTTAATAGCGAAGTAAAGAAAATTTTCCTCGGTCGATGCTTTTACACTTTGTTCCATAACGTCTGTTTCGGATTACTGCTTCTGTTGTGGTTTGGCATCCAACCTAAGCAAGTTTGTATGAATTTCAAAATAATTACAAAGCAGTCGGCAACCTATAGCCGATGCTGTTTATGCAGGTGGTAATCTAAACAATTCAATGGTATTCCTTGCAATACCTTGCGCGCTCTCTTCCACTGAAATTTCCCTGATACGGGCGATGCATTCCGTGACGATACGTACATAAGCCGGCTCGTTCCGTTTTCCCCGATAAGGAACAGGTGCGAGGTAGGGAGCATCGGTTTCAGTAAGCAGGTCATCAAGTGATACACTTCGTATAACGTCGGGCAACAGGGAGCGTTTATAGGTGACTGTACCAGGAATGGAGAGCTTGAACCCCTTACGGATGCATGCATCTGCAATAACAGTATCACCTGAAAAGCAGTGCATCACGCCGCGCATGGCAGAATGGTTCTCTTCAGAAAGAATATGCAGCATATCCTCCCAGGCATCACGGCAATGGATGACGACCGGCATATCAAGGAATTTGGCCAGTCGCAGCATCTCGCGGAAGGCCTCATGCTGTGCTGAGCGGTTATACCCGGGATAGTGGTAATCAAGGCCGATTTCACCTATAGCAACGACTTTCGGTGAGAGCGCAAGGGATGCAAGTTCGTCATAAACGTTTTTGTTGACAGGATGTTCCGTCTCGTGAGGGTGCAGTCCGACGTTGGCGTAGATAAAATCAACGTTGCCTGCCAGCTCAATTGATTTTCTGCTTGTTTCAACGTTAATGCCGGGATCAATGAGCACGCTCACGTTCCCTTCGGTCAGACGTGCTATAACCTCGTTACGATCCTGGTCAAACTCAGGGAAAGAGAGGTGACAGTGGGTATCAACGAACATGGCTTTTTACTGCTTGGCTTCCGTCAGGAAAGATTTTGTTGTGAAAAATAATCAACATGCAGGCTCCAATGGAGATGGCGGAGTCTGCGATATTGAAAATAGGCCATAGGGAGAGGTAAGTGCCGAAAACGTAGCCGTTGTAAAGATCAAAATAGATGAAGTCAACAACCCGGCCAAGAGTGATCCGGTCAATCATATTGCCGATGCCTCCGCCTGTAATGAGGGCAAACGGGATAAGAAAAAGGGCGGTCCGGTTGTTTGACTTGAGGACATAGATCAGCACGACAGCCGTAATACAAGCAGTAAGAAGGAGGAGCACCGCCGGTGGCGCAAATTCCAGACCAAAGGCAACACCCTTGTTTTCAGCATACGTGAACGAGAAGAGGCCGGGAATGATGACAATACTTTGAGCAGCGTCCCTGAGGAAAGCAACAGCCATTTTTTTTGTCAAATGATCAGCGGTAATGACCAGAAGAACAAGGGAGAAAAACCATTTCATGATTCAGTCAGCTATGAGGGATTGTTGTTTTTGAATCTCTTGCAGCAGTGCAGCTCTTACCGCAGCGATCGGCATTTTCATGTTGGTCCACAGGGTAAATGAACGTTCAGCCTGGCCGATAAGCATTTCAATGCCCGATATGGTCGTGGCTCCCGCATGCTGTGCGGCCTCCAGAAGGGGAGTATTGAGAGGGTTGTAAACCATGTCGTAAACAATCTGGTCAGGGTGGAGCAACTCCCGGTCAAGAGGAATAATGGAGCTGTCACCCTTGCCGCCTCTGGTGCCGACTGGTGTTGCGTTGACGATAACCCTCGAGTTCCTGATGAGTTCGGGTCTCTCTTGACTAATTATGGTTATCGGTACATTACGATCATAACCGCTCTCATTGAGCAGGGAACGCGCTTTTTCAGGGTCACGAACAAAGAGCAGAATTTCTGCCGGGGTAAAAAAACGGCTGAACGCTTCGATGGCAGCCAGCGCAGCTCCTCCACCGCCAAAAATAGAGACACGTTTTCCCCTTATGCTCTCCAGGTATGGCAGAAGTGGGGCTGCAAAACCCTCAATATCAGTGTTGTGACCGACAAGTTTCCCGTTTTCATTGACGATAGTGTTGACTGCCTGTATGGAGGCAGCTCCCTCAGAGAGTTCATCAAGAAAGGGAACAACAGTTTTTTTATAGGGGATGGTGACATTAAATCCGGCAATACCGAGTGCTCTTGCGCCGCGAAGGGCCTCTTGCACAAGATCAGGATCGGCAATGTTGAAAACGGTGTAGTGGCAGGGAAGTCCCAGTTCCCGAAAAGCATAATTATGAATGAGCGGGGAGTATGAATAATCAACTGCCCGCCCCAGAAGAGCATAAATTTTTGTTGCTTTCGTCATGAAATACCGAGCATCCGCCTGACGGAATCCTGCTGATAGAGTTCCGGAAAAGTGCTCTGAAACAGTTCCTTCTTGTCAGGATCAATCTTGAACGCCTTGCTCAGTGCTTTCAGGGTGCTGAGTTTGTCGCCCATGGCAAAATAGGCGGCAGCAATTTCAAAGTGGGCATCGGCCGAAAGCGGCTGAAGCTTCAATGATTGCTGCAACGCGTCTATGGATGCGTTAACGTGGCCGCCTTCCCTGAGTACAATGGCAAAATCAACCCAAATCTGCGGATTTTCCGAATCAAGGGTTATTATTTTACGGTACGTCGCAATTGAGCGTTCAAGAAAGTTGAGATTGTACTCAATCTCCGCTTTCAGCAGCAGAAACTCAATACTTTCAGGGGCACCTTTCAGGGCCTCCAGTGTTGCAGTGTAAGCCTCTTCGTACTCTTCAAGCGCTTCATGGCAGCAAGCAAGTGCAAACCATGCATCAGCAAATTCAGTGTTGATGACGATGCAGCGGCTGTAGCAATGTATGGCTTCACTGTACTCTTCCAGCTCTTCATAAGCTATCCCAAGATTATAAAGGGCATTGAGGTCGTCAGGTTCATACTCAAGGGTTTTCAGATAGCTTTCGGCTGCCTCCTCAATACATCCGGTGATGGCAAGGACGTTTGCCCGGTTGTACCATGCAGAACTGAAGTCATCTGAAATAGCCAGCGCCATGTCGTAACAGTCGAGTGCCTCGTCGTAGCGCTTCATTTTGCTCAGCACAAGACCATTGTTGTACCAGGCGTTAATATTATAGGGATCATGATCCACCGTTTTGCGGTAGCATGAAGTGCTCTCCTCAAGTTTGCCAAGAATGTCCTTGCAGTAGGCAAGCTCATACCAGGAGTCGGCAAACTCCGGGTCAAGTTCAAGAGCGCGTTCGAAGTTCGATTCAGCATCCTCATACCGTTCCAGGCGCTGCAGGACAATGCCGCGATAGTAATGGTACTCCTTTTCAAGGGAGAGGTCGATCATACTATCGTCGAGCTCTTCAAGTGCCTCATCGAATTTGCCGGTGTTGAAGTAGCCAAGCGCAAGGTTGAGACGCATTTCACTGTCCGATGGACTGAAGACGACAGCTTTCTGAAAGGCATCAAGTGCTTCGTCGAAAGAGCCGTTCAGGGTCAGGCAGTTGCCAAGAACAAACCAGGTTTCCGTATTATAGGGAGCAATCTCTTCAAGACGACGGGCAACAGCCAGCGCCTCAATCAGGAATCCATCTTCGTTATATTGGTTGATGCGGTCAAAAAGTTCTTCCGTATCAAACAAACCGTCAAGCCCATCAAGGTTGGGTGTTTCTTTTCCTGATGCTCCCGTTGGGCTTTGATGATGATCATCGAAAAAATCAGGGACATTCATAGGGGCATCGTAAAAAGTTTCTTTATCGTCAGTCGTATCATAATCGATAAATATAACAGAATTTTATTAAGAAAAACATTTTGAGAGGTGGGGATGGAAGGGAAGGGGATGATTCATGGTCGGTAAAAACGAAAAACGGCCTCTCCCACTTTTGCGCCAGCCGCAGCCTTCAGCTCTTCGATAGTGGCTTGAGCCACACCTTCGACAGAGCCGAATCGTTCAAGTAACCTGAAGGCTGTTTTTTTCCCGACACCGGCAATTGTGGTGAGTTCTGTCTGCAGGGTTCTTTCAGATCTTAGTTTTCGATGATAGGTAACGGCAAAACGGTGGGCTTCATCACGAAGCTGCTGGAGCAGTTTGAGTGCCGGAGAGGTTTTTGGCAGATTGAACGGATCTCGCGTTTCCGGGGTAAAAATCTCTTCAATGCGTTTTGCCAGACCGATAACAGGCATCGAAAGCCCCAAAGCGTTCAGGGTGTGAAAGGCGGTGTTGACCTGCCCTTTTCCGCCATCGACCACAATGAGATCGGGCCAGGGAAGCTCTGTTGAAAGAGAACCGCTGTAACGCCGCCGGATCACCTCTTCCATGGCCGCATAGTCGTCCGAGCCTTCAAATGTTTTTATTTTAAACTTCCGGTAGTCGGATTTTTTCGGTTTTCCTTTTTCAAAACAAACCATGGAACTCACATAATCGGTGCCTTGAAGATGGGAGTTGTCAAAGCACTCAATCCGTTGCGGCAAGTTTGGCAGATGGAGCAGCTCCTTGAGGGCGGTAACTCCATGGTGCTCGCGGGCAGCCTCACCCCGTTTCTGTTTTTGTATGAGGTACTCCTCCAGATGGTGTCGGGCATTCTGGCGGCACATCTCGACTAAATGCGCTTTTTCACCAATTTGTGGTGTTACAAACCGGATGTTTTTTTTCTCCTGTTTTTCCTCTTGCTGTTTGGTCGAAATGAAAGCTCTCAGGGTCTCCTCTTCGTCTGTTCCAATCGGTTCCTGGAGCAGAATTTCATCAGGGATCAGCTCAAGAGTTTCGAGATAGTATTTTTCAACCACTCGTGCCTGCAGCTCAGCATCAGTTTCTCCGTCGGTATTATTCATGTAGATACGCTGCGATCCAAGCAGCTTTCCCTCTCGTATCTTGAAGACGACTCCGCAGCCTTCGTCTTCGCTTGCGGCAACCGCAAAAACATCACGGTCAAGTCGGTCGCCTGCCACCACCTTCTGCCGTTCAGCATACCGTTTCAGGCTCTCAAGCTGCGCTTTGATCTCTGCCGCCTGTTCAAACTTCAACTCAATGGCCAGGAGTTGCATGGTTTCAGTGAGTGAGCGGATCGTGGTTGATGTTTTTCCTTTCAGCAGCCTGGTTATTTCGGCGATCATGCCGAGGTACTCTTCTTCCGTTTGCAAGCCTTCACATGGCCCTTTGCATTTATGGATGTGGTAGTCGAGGCAGACTTTGTATTTCCGGGAGGAAATATTTTCCTCGTTCAGACGGTATTTACAGCTTCGAACCGGAAAAATTGATCCGATAAGATCAAGGATTGAGCGGAGCTGACGGGCTTCGGTATAGGGTCCAAACCAGGTGGATCCATCGTTTCTTCGTTGACGGGAAAAGATTATTCGCGGGAAGGGTTCATTAGTGATGACGAGGTAAGGATACGTTTTGTCATCCTTCAGGTTAATATTATAGCGAGGCTTCAGCTCCTTGATCAGGTTGTTTTCAAGAATAAGCGCCTCGACTTCCGACGAAGTGATGATGACTTCAAAATCATCAATGTGCGTGACAAGCACCAGCGTCTTGCCAAAGAGCTGCTGGGAATTTCTGAAATAGGAACGAACCCTGTTGCGGAGATTTTTTGCCTTGCCGACGTAGATTACCCGTCCACTGCTATTTTTGAACTGGTAAACGCCTGGCGAGGTGGGCAGTGTGGCGAGTTTTTCCTCAAGCTTGTCCGGAGTACGCATCGGTTATCCTGTTTTATTGCTCTCTTTCAGAAAAAGGAAAAGCCGCACCAAAGATGCGGCTTTTCTCTGAAAAAAAAGAACAATTCGTGCTCTCTTGAGATTTACTCAAGAACATCGTACTCGCCCTTGAGCGCAAACACCCCGAAAGTAATCAGACTGAACGCGATGATAGGCATAAGGACAACGATCACGATTGACCAGAAAATCCAGTTTTCTTCACTGGGCTTTGCGGCTATCTCTTTCATGGCTTGCATGATCACCAGCGGGATGATTCCTATTCCCATGAGTGACCACACAATCCCGAAAAGCTTTTTAATTGCTGACATAATAAATGAAATTAAAAGGTTCTTGGTTACTCAACGTCCATGTTGTTGGTTTTGTTCGAGATGTACAGCATTCCGATAACGAAGCTTACACTGGCAATCAGTATCGGGTACATAAGGCCGGCAAGTGGATCTGCTGGAGGAAGACCAGGCGCCGGACGGGTTGCTTCAACAAGACGGGTTGAGATAAGCGGAACCAGACCGCCAAAGACGCCGTTGCCGATATGGTAAGGCAGTGACATCGAGGTGTAGCGGATGCGGGTCGGGAAAATCTCAACAAGGAAAGCCGCAATCGGACCGTAGACCATGGTAACAAAGACTACCTGAATAAAGACAAGACCAATCATCTTGTAGAAGAGATCCTGAGGAAGGGTTACTTCCTTCTTGGTTTCAGGTTTCAGTTTGTCTTTAGCCGCAAGCTCAGCTTTTTTTGCTTCATCAAGCGGGATTGTCAGTTTTTTCGTCTCTTTGTAGGTTGTGCCATCGGCAAAGGTTTTCTTCGTCACAGTGGTCGTGATGGTGTCCGTACCTTTTACCGCCTCTTTGGTTTCAACAGAGGTCTTCTCTACAACCTCAATTTTGCTTTTCAGATTGGCTGAGTCGTACATGATCTGGTAAATAGGCTTGTAGGCAAGAACTGCAATAAGCATACCAGCCATCATGATGTACTTGCGTCCGATCTTGTCGGAAAGTGCACCGAAAACAATAAAGAAGGGTGTACCGATAAGCAACGCAATTGAAATAATCATGTTGCTCTGCACAAACTCAACGTTACAGGCATTCTGCAGGAAGGAGAGGGCATAGAACTGACCGGTGTACCAGACAACACCCTGACCGGCGGTAGCGCCAAGAAGGGCGATCAGTACCATTTTCAGGTTATCCTTCTGCTTGAAGCTTTCAGCCAATGGGTTTGTTGAGGTTTTGCCCTCTTTTTTCATCTTCACAAACATCGGCGATTCCGACATCTTCATGCGGATAAAGACCGAAACTCCGACAAGAAGTGACGAAAGGATGAAGGGAATACGCCATCCCCAGTCAGAGAAGGTTTCAACACCAAGTGTCTGACGGACAACGAGAATAACACCGAGCGCAAGAAAGAGGCCCAAAGTAGCCGTTGTCTGGATAAAGCTGGTCCAGAAGCCTCGCTGCCCGGCCGGAGAGTGTTCGGCGACATAAGTGGCCGCTCCGCCGTACTCACCTCCAAGAGCAAGACCCTGCAGCAGCCGGAGGGCAAAGACTATGGCCGGTGCAAAGAATCCGATAGTTTTATAGCCTGGAACAAGGCCGATAGCAAAGGTGGAGCCGCCCATGATCACCAAAGTGACAAGGAAGGTGTACTTTCTTCCGATAAGATCGCCTAGGCGGCCAAAGAAAAGTGCGCCGAACGGTCTGATAACAAAGCCTGCGGCAAAGGTTGCCAGTGTGGCAAGCAGTGCCGCCGTAGGGTTGTCTTTAGGAAAGAATTGTTCGGAAATGATTTTTGCAAGAGTACCGAAAATATAAAAATCATACCACTCGATGAGCGTTCCGACCGAAGAAGCAGCGATAACCCGCCTGGTGCTGGATACCTCTTCGGTTTGGGAAACGTTTGTGACATTTTGTGCCATAAAAGTTTGCGTTGATTGTTAATAAAAAATGTTGTGAACTTTTTGCATGCCAGCTTCTGGCTCAGTGCGATTCCTTAATCGATAAACTCGTGCTCGTTCTCCTTGACGACAAGTACCGGGCATGGAGCACGACGTATAACATGTTCTGCAACGCTGCCGAGGATCATCCGTTTCAGGCCTCGCCGTCCGTGTGAGCCCATGATAATGATATCAGCCTCCTGCCGTTTGGCATAGTCGAGAATGCACTCTTCGGCAAATCCTTCATAGATGACATAATCGGCAACAATACCAGCCATCTTCTCCTCTTCAATCAAGGCGAGAAGTTTTTGGTCGGATTCAGCACGTTCTTTTTCAAGTCCATGTGAATAGGTGATTGTGGGGTCATTCTCAATAACGCCGACCAGAAAGACTTTTCCACCGGAAAGTCTTGCAAACTCGTTAGCGTATTGCAGCGCCTTGCGCGACAAACCAGAGAAATCAACCGGGCAGATGATTTTTTTAATGGTAATCATAGTACCGCTGTTGTGTTTAAATTATTAAATAAATTTTATACAAATGACAAATGATAGAAAAGAACAGTTAAGCTGGTTGACCTGTACACTGCTTCATGCCGCAGGCAAAATGGTATAGAAGACGAGAGAGCCAAATTTACTCTTTCCCCAATAAGGCACTAAAATGTTAAGTGCCAAATGGACTAAAAAACCAAGTGTAAAAAGGTGGTTTCTGTATGTCGAAAAAATGTAAAACTAAAGGTAAAGAAGCCTGCCTTTGTCGTTACTGACGGCTTTCAGTAATATCGTTAAAATTCCCGAAGTAACAATTGTTATTTACAGGAAATAACATGCACAAAAAAATGCGCTGTACATTAACGAAATAATATAAAAAATAAAGCCGTAGTTACCTACGGCTTTATTGACAGTAAGAGTGAGATTTAGAAGGTCACTGATGCCCAGAGTTCTGTGCGAAGCTGGTTGTTCCTTTCTGTACCGGAGATGCCTTCGGTATCTTTTCCGCTTGCACGGTAGCGTACAGTCGGAGTTAAACTGACGCTGCCCAATGCTGACTCGTGAACATTGACTTTGTACTGTGCCCAGACAAAGATGTTGTTGTAGGTAAGATGATTGGCTGGCGATTTGTCGACGGTACGGTTATAGTCAATCCATCCCATGACCGGACCGGATTCGGCTTTTGCTCTCAAGAGATAACCACTGTAATCAACTGAGGCAGGATTAAGAATCGTTGTCGTTGCAGTTGAAACTACGTGGGTAACTGGATCGGCAGTCGTAACGGATGTTACTGTAGGGGGTGTGAAGCCTTTGCTGTCCTTACAAACGGTGTAAAAGCCACTGAGACCGATTTTGGATTTGCCTGCGGGGATCGTGGCGTTGGCACCGAAGGTGTTAGGAGAGATCTTCTGGTATGTAGCGCCCTGAGCATCGGTCAAGGTAATAAGCGCTTGTGGTTCAACGGTGACATCACCGATGGTGGTTTTATAGGAAAGATGGAGCAGGTAGCCGTCGTTGAAAAGTCCGTCACCGGTGGCCACAGTGTTCTCTGTTGCAGAGTTGTTGTCAAGAATAACAAGTGTACCGTTCAGTTCACCGTTACCTACCTTTGTGCCGTAGTTCATGCCGTAGACACGGTCAAAGTTCCACTGGAATACCGGGACATCAACTGCATAAACGCCAGTAGTATTATTGAATGCTGTTGGAACCGGATAAAGGGTAAGGTCAAAAATCGGGTTGTTGAAGCTGTTGAGCGGAAGGCGGCCTATCTGGTAGTGGCATTTTTCCAGAGTACGTCCGAAATAGAAGTTTGAGACTTCAAGCTGGAATTTCTCTGTGTTCGTGGCGCCAACAGTGCTCCAACCGGGAGTTCCTCCATTGGTGGTCTCCTCATTGGCAATCAATGCCTTGAAAAAGTAGCCGTCTCCGAGGTCTGCCGCAGTTTTCAGGCGTACCCTGTACTGGTATTTTATATCATCTGAATTTGTGGTTTTGACGCCACCGATATCGGAATTATTAAACTGACCTCTCACGCGGGTAGCTGCATCTCCGCTGATTTTTAATTCAGCAGATGCCGGTGATGCGTATGACAAAACTGCAAACATTGCAGCAAGCGATAGCATTTTTTTCATTTTCATTTTCTCCGTTAGTTGTTATGTGTGTGTGCGTTAATAAATAAAAGAAAAAAGCTTTAAATATCCATAATAAAAACTACCAAGATGTAATAATGTGCTACTCTATGGTGCGGTATGCTTATATAGTGTTTTAATATAATAAAATTAACATGAATTAAAAAAATGTATGATGTTTTCATGCAGGGTTCAGTGCGCATTTTATTAAATCGAATTCATTTACTAAACTCTTTGGCTTAATCATACAGAAACTTCATTATGTCACAGGTAAGGCTCAGGGTCAGCGCGTTATGTATCCGGGATGGTGAGGTACTGCTTATTGAACACAAAAGTTTTGCGCCTCACGATCCGCAGCTTCCCGAAAGTTACTGGATCCTTCCTGGAGGGGCTGTCGAACGGGGTGAAACTCTTGATGAAGCAGTAAAGCGTGAAATGATGGAAGAAACTGGTCTTGTATGCAGGGTTGGTACTCTGCTTTTTATCAAGGAGCTGCTCTACCCTTATCCCGGTGTCGTTGAACAGGGTTCCCTGCATCATTCGGTATCACTTGGATTTTATTGCACTGTTACCGGAGGAAAGATGATCACCGGAAAAGATCCGGAATATCCCGATGATCAGCAGATGATTATCAGGGTGAGCTGGATTCCAATTACTGAACTGGACCGTTATAACCTCTATCCTCCTTTTCTTGCTGACTACATTCTTGCGCGGTCACCGGAAGAGTTTCTGGATGCCATTCCCGAGTTTTTCGACTCATCCCGTTAGCGTCCAGGTGCAACCTCCATGGATTCAAAAATCAATAATGATACCTGCTGTGGTATAGCTTTCCGGATGGTAAAAATACATTCCCTGTCGACTGATACCGGAATAGTAGTTGCATGCGACTCTGATTTTTTCCAGACCGGCCCCGCGAAGATTGATGCCTGCCTGCAGGTTCCATGTGCCCCTGTGTCCTTTTGTTTCGTTCAGCAAAGGTTGCCATATTGGCAGAAGTTTGAAGTCAGCCGCCAGGTAAGTGTTGCCGGGAGCAGAGAGTTCAGCTCCAGCCTGAAAGGAGTGAGGATTTATTCCATCGGGAAGCGAATGGTAGAGGTACTGGTAACTGGTATAGATCCGACGACCCGGTGAGCTGAGCGCAAGAACAAGGTTCACAAATTCCCGGCTGTAGGTAAAGGGAATCGTCCCGAGCCATTCCGGTTGGCGGAGCCACTGGTCTGTATCGGCATCATAGTGCCCATCTTCGAAATGAGCAGAAATGTGACTGACCCTTGCTCTTGCGCTTAATTCGTCAAAAGGCAGTGCCTCGTTATTGATTGTTTTTTTCCAGCTTGCGTTGATACCGAACAGATAATCAACAGCATCAACAGGAAATTTGAAATTTTCTGTTCTGCGCAGGAGAGAGTACGTTGCAAAATCTACGCCCACAGCAAATTTCCTGCTCTTGCTCTGGTAGAGATCGGCCGATGATCCGATGTCAAGCTGCAGGGATTTTTTCCCCAGCAATGGCATGACGGCAATTCTTGGTTCCAGAGGATCGGCCAGCAATGGAGTAAAGATTGTTTTTACCGTCTGATTCTGCGGCGTTTCTGCTGAGGAGTATCTATGGGAGGTAAAGAGTGTCGCTGTCAGTATAATCATTATTCTGCAGAGACGATACAAGCGTTTCATCATGGAAAAGGGTTATGGTTATGCGAAACTGTTTTCCTGGCCAAGCAAGGTTTTCAGCACTGCCATACGGACAGCAACGCCATTGGTTACCTGTTCAAGCAGCATGCTTTTCGAATAGCCGGGGGGCTGAATGCGGTCTGCGACATTATTTGCGATTTCAATTTCCCGGTTTATTGGTCCGGGATGGAGCACCAGAAGATGTTTCTGTATCCGTTCCAGCCGTTCATCGGTAAGGCCGTAATGGACTGAATACTCTTCAAGGGAGGGCAGGTAGCCACCGGTAGCTCGCTCAAGTTGCAGGCGAAGGACAATAGCCGAATCAGCCCAGGCGATGGCCAGATCAAGGTTCGTGAAAAGGGTTACTCCCAATCTGTCAGCATCGGGCGGCATGAGGGTGACCGGGCAGCAGAGACCAACTTCTGCGCCTGCGGTAAGAAGTCCATAGATATTGGAACGGGCGACCCGGCTGTGCAGCACATCGCCTATGATGATGATCCTGAGTCCTTCGATTCTGCCAAAATATTCACGTAGTGTAAACATGTCGAGGAGCGCCTGTGTCGGGTGTTCATGCGAACCATCCCCGGCATTGATGACGTTTTTGGAGGTGATGCCTGTTATAAGATCTGCCGCTCCCGATGAGGGGTGGCGAAGCACAAAGGCATCCACCTGCATCGCTTCCAGGTTTTTGATGGTGTCTCCGAGGCTCTCTCCCTTGCTGACACTGCTTGAAGAGGCGCTGAAGTTCAGTGTCCCGGCGCCCAGGTGACGGGCAGCTATTTCAAAAGAAAACCGGGTACGCGTTGAATTTTCAAAAAAAATAAGTGCAATGCGTTTATTGCGAAGAGATTGTTCAAAAGAGGGATTTCCTGTGATCAGCTCTTTCTTGAACCCCTCGGCCATGTTGAGGAGTTTCGTGATTTCACTGACCGGTACATTACATAATCCTGTAAGGTGCTTCAAGTCTTGCTGTTATTTGCGGCGTTTCAGGAAGATTTTTTTCAAATGTACAATAAAAATTGAAGATCAAGAACTACCTTATAGAAGATGCGATGAGAGAGTAGAAGCGCAGCAGACGGGATATTGGCAGCTCTAAAATGTTGTTATGCACGAAATGAGTATTGCGCTTTCAATCGTTGACGCTGTAGAGGCAAAAGCACGAGAAGAAGGGGCCGGGAGGATTTCAGGGGTTGATCTTTTGATCGGAAAACTTGCCGGAATTGAGCCGGAATCCCTGAAGTTCTGTTTTTCATCGGCGTCAAAAGGGACTCTTGCGGAAGATGCGGTGCTTGCTATTGATGAGCCGGAAGGGATCGGTGAGTGCGGTGAGTGCGGCATGAGGTTTCCGGTCACCTTTTATTATGCCGAGTGTCCCGAATGTCGCTCGCTTCGGATAAAAATAGTCTCCGGTGAGGAGTTTCTCATTCAATCAATAACCATAGAAGAAGAGGGAGAGTAAGAAAATGTGCGATACCTGCGGATGTTCGGCTGATGGCGGGGCAGTGCTTCGCAAACCCGGTGAGAGCGATTATCATGTTCATGTCACCCCTGAAACAGAAGAGCATACCCATCATCATGCTGGTGAGGAGCACCACGATCACGATCATGGACACAACCATCATCACCATGAAGGGACAAGCCGGAAGATTATGCTCGAACAGGATGTTCTTCAGAAAAACAATCTTCTTGCAGAAAGAAACCGGGGATACTTTGAGGCAAGGAATATTTTAGCCCTGAATTTTCTCAGCTCACCTGGGTCAGGAAAAACTTCGTTGCTCGAAAAAATCATTCCATTGCTGCAACAACGTTTTCCGGTTGCCGTTATCGAGGGTGACCAGCAGACCACCAATGATGCTGACCGTATTCATGCGCTTGGTGTGCCGGTGATTCAGATCAATACGGGTTCAGGATGTCATCTTGACGCACTGATGGTCAACCGCGCGGTCAAGGAGCTCGACTTGCAGAACAACTCGCTGCTCTGTATCGAGAATGTCGGAAACCTTGTCTGCCCGGCGCTCTTTGACCTTGGTGAAGCGCTGAAAGTGGTGATTATCAGTGTGACTGAGGGCGACGACAAGCCACTGAAGTACCCGACCATGTTTCATGAGGCCGATCTTTGCCTGCTCAACAAGATTGATCTGCAGCCTTACGTGGAATTTGATGTGGCGAAGTGTCGGGAAAATGCCATGCGGGTCAATCACCATATCGAATGGTTTGAAGTGTCGGTGAAAACGGGAGAGGGGCTTGCGGTATTCCAGGAGTGGCTTGAAAAGAGATTGCTACACCATTGAACATTCAGGGTGAAGCACGGCGGCGTCTGCTGGTTAACGGGATTGTACAGGGGGTCGGGTTCCGACCCTTTGTGTACCGGATTGCCCTCGGTTTCGGGCTGAAAGGCTTTATCCGCAATACCTCTTCAGGCGTTTTGATTGAGGTGCAGGGCTCTTCCATGCTTCTCGACAGTTTTGTTTGTACACTTCAGAGCGACCTTCCGCCCCTTGCCCGCATTGAGGCTATTAAAGAGAGCACTCTTGATTGTATAGCCGAGGAGCGCTTTGTCATTGCGGATTCGAGTGCCGGCGCAGAGGTTGAGACACTTATTCCACCCGATATTGCCCTTTGCAGCGATTGCCGCAGTGAACTTCTGGATCCGGCAAACCGCCGGTTTCGCTATCCTTTCATCAACTGTACCAATTGCGGCCCCCGTTATACCATAGTCGGGCGGTTGCCCTATGACCGTCCCTCTACTTCAATGCACTCTTTCGTGATGTGCCCGGAGTGTGAACAGGAGTACCACGATCCTCTCGACCGTCGTTTTCATGCGCAGCCCAATGCCTGCCCGGTCTGCGGCCCTTCTCTCACCCTGCTGGATGCCTGTGGCGTGCAGGCTGATGTTTGGCGGGAGCATGGCCAGCAGTTGAAGGGTGATGTTGCATCAGAAGCTTTGGTGTTGCTGAAACAGGGGCTTATTCTGGCTCTCAAGGGGCTTGGCGGTTTTCATCTGGTGGTCGATGCCCGAAACGAAGCGGCAGTGCAGCGGTTGAGAGAGCGTAAGGGGCGTGAGGCAAAACCCTTTGCGGTGATGATGCGCGACATGAGGGTGGTTCAGAGCCTCTGCGAGGTCAGCGAAGGTGAACGTGAGGCACTTCACTCTCCGGAGGCTCCCATTGTGCTTCTGAAAAAGAGGAAGAGCTGCATGCTGGCTCAATCCATAGCTCCGGGCAACGAACGCCTTGGGGTAATGCTTCCCTATACGCCACTGCATGTCTTGCTTTTTGAGGAGTCTCTCGATGCCCTGGTGATGACGAGTGCCAATTTCAGCGAAGAGCCTATTGTCAACGAAAATGATGAAGCGCTTTTGCGCCTCACGGGTATTGCAGATGCCGTTCTCCTTCACAATCGCCCGATTTACCTCAAATGCGACGATTCGGTAACTATCCATCTTGCAGGAGAGCTTCGGCAGATCAGGCGAAGCAGGGGGTACGTTCCCGCACCGATCTCTCTCCGGAAAGGCGGGGCCACGGTGCTTGGAACCGGAGGTGAGCTTAAAAACACCATTACCCTGCTGAAAGGTTCACATGCGCTGATGAGCCAGCATATCGGCGACATGAAAAACTTTGAGGCATACCGCCATTTTGAGCAGGTTGTCGCCCACTTGCAGCACCTGTTTCAGGTAACACCTGAGCTTGTTGTGCATGACCTGCACCCTGACTACATGACAACCCGATGGGCGGAACAACAGCATATCCCGGCATTGGGCGTGCAGCACCATCATGCCCATCTTGTTGCCTGCCTTGCCGAAAACAGGGAAGAGGGGCCCGCTATAGGGCTTATTCTTGATGGTACAGGCTACGGAACCGATGGCACGATATGGGGCGGTGAGGTGCTGATTGGTGACGCTTCCGGAGTTGAACGGTTTGCTTCACTGGAGTCGATGCCACTACCGGGAGGAGATACAGCGGTTATGCAGCCATGGCGTCTGGCGCTTGGTTATCTTCACCGAAGTTGCTCCGAAATCTCCGATCTGCCTTTTATGAAAAAAAGGGTGATAGCACCGGTTCTTGAGCTGCTCGAAAAAAAGGTAAACATTGTTGAAACTTCAAGCTGTGGGCGCCTGTTTGATGCCGTCGCTGCGCTTTGCAACCTTCGGGGGGATATCACGTATGAAGGAGAAGCGGCCATAGCGCTGATGCACGAAGCAGGGGGAGCTATTGGTCATAAAGAGTTTCGCTATACTTTGAACTACGTAATACCGCCAGGGAAAACTATTGATAATGAGAAGACTCACTATACGGAAAAAGGTCGTTGGATAATGATGGTCTCACCAATGATTCAAGAGATTGCCACGGCCTTGAAGGCAGGGATGTCCACCAGCGACATCAGCCAAAGATTCCATCGCACTCTTGTAACCTGCTTCTTGGAGATTATCGAAAAAGCATCCAAAGCTACCGGCATAACAACCATTGTGCTGAGTGGGGGAGTGTTCCAGAATGAACTTCTCGTTATTACCTTGTTGCGTGAACTTCAGCAGGCAGGGTACAGGGTGCTTGCTCATGCGCATGTCCCGTCGAATGATGGCGGGCTTTCGCTCGGTCAGGCTCTTATCGGTCGTAATTTTCTGAATGGTCGTTCTCTCGGGTAAATATACAAAATCACCAACGGCCACCTTTCGGCAGGGCACTGTTTTTTTCTTACTTTGAACAAGTGTTTCATAACCTTAGCTCCTGATACTCATGTGCCTCGCCATCCCCGGAAAACTGATCGAACTCACCACCGAAAACGGCCTCAAAATGGGCATTATTGACGTGAACGGTTCAAAAACAAGAGCATGCCTTGAATATGTTCCCGACATCAAGGTTGGCCAGTACACCATTGTTCATGCCGGGTTTGCCCTTAAAATAATTGATGAAGAGGAGGCGGCTGAGAGTTTGAAGCTTTGGCAGGAGCTGATTGAGAGCGGAGCTTTTCACCCCGATGAAGAGTTTCCCTCACCGGAATCGTTGTGATGCTGAGGCCAATGAAATACATTGATGAATACCGGGATCCAGAGCTTGCCCGTAAGCTCCTCGAGGAGATTCGCAAAAAAGCTCTCCATCATTGGACTATTATGGAGATCTGCGGCGGCCAGACTCACTCCATTATCCGAAACGGTATTGACCAACTGCTGCCTGATACTCTTGAACTGGTGCATGGTCCCGGCTGCCCGGTTTGCGTGACTCCCCTTGAATCCATTGAGCGGGCTCTCGCCATTGCCGCACGGGAAGAGGTGATTTTTACCAGTTTTGGCGATATGCTTCGGGTGCCGGGCAATGCAAGGGATCTCTTCATGGTACGCAGTGCAGGAGGTGATGTGCGTATTGTTTTCTCCCCTCTCGATGCACTGCAGATTGCCCGTGATAACCCTTCAAAAGAGGTGGTCTTTTTTGCGGTTGGTTTTGAAACGACGGCTCCTGCTAATGCTATGGCGGTCTGGCAGGCCGTACGAGAGGGCATCAACAATTTCAGTGTTCTGGTGAGCCAGGTGATGGTGCCGCCAGCCATGCGGGCGATTCTCTCATCTCCGGATAATCGGGTGCAGGGCTTTCTTGCCGCCGGGCATGTCTGTGCGGTGATGGGCTATGAGGAGTATGAGCCGATATCCCGTGAGTTTCAGGTGCCGATAGTCCCGACCGGCTTCGAACCGGTTGAGCTGCTTGCGGGGATTCTTAAAACCGTTGAGCTGCTTGAAGAGGGGAGAGCGGAGGTGGTGAACTGCTACGGAAGGGTGGTGAGCCGGGCAGGTAACCCAATTGCACAGGAGACTATCCAAAAAGTGTTTGAGGTGATCGACCGTCCATGGAGGGGAATTGGCCTGATTCCCCGCAGCGGTCTTGGCCTCAGAGAGGCTTTCGCCCGTTTTGATGCCGAAACAAAGTTTAAGGTCACCAATATCTTCGCTGAAGAGTCGTCACTCTGCATGAGCGGCAGTGTGCTGCAGGGGAAGCTCAAGCCTGATGGCTGCCCGGCTTTTGCCAAAGAGTGTACACCGCAGCATCCTCTCGGAGCCACCATGGTCTCCTCTGAAGGGGCATGTGCCGCATACTATCAATATCATCTTAATACTTTATGACGATTGCGCCGATTTGTCCAACTCCTATTATGCAGCACGAAACGGTCCAGATGGCGCATGGCGCTGGGGGGCGGTTATCGCAGGCGCTCATGCATCGGGTGTTTATGCCCCACCTCCATAACTCCTTTCTGGATCTGCTCGATGATCAGGCAAAGCTTGATCTTCCCTCAAGGCGAATTGCCTTTACTACCGACACCTACGTGGTGAGCCCGATTTTTTTCCCCGGCAGCAACATTGGAGAACTTGCCGTCAACGGTACGGTCAACGATCTGGCGGTTGGTGGCGCAACACCGCTCTACCTCAGCGCGGGTTTCGTGCTTGAAGAGGGGCTTTCGCTGGCGGAGCTTGAAGCCGTTGTAATCAGCATGGCCGAAGCTGCCCGAAAAGCAGGAGTGATGATTGTCACCGGCGACACCAAGGTTGTCGGTAAAGGGCAGTGCGACAAGCTTTTCATCAACACAGCGGGGATCGGCATCATCAGAGAGGGAGTCAACCTTTCGTGCCGAAACATGAAAGCGGGTGACAGCATTATTCTCTCAGGGACAGTTGGTGATCATGGAATGGCCATCATGACCTCACGCGAAGGGCTCTCCTTCCAGTCGCGGATAACAAGCGACTGTGCAGCGCTTAACGGCATGATCAGCACCATTCTTGATGAGGTGCCCTTCGCCATTCACGCCATGCGCGACCCGACCAGGGGAGGGGTAGCCGCAACGCTGAACGAACTGGCAAGCTCCTCTTCCATCGGGATTGAGATCCATGAATCCACAATTCCTGTAAAATCTGACGTTCGCGGGGCTTGTGAACTGCTTGGCATTGATCCCCTGCATGTGGCCAACGAAGGCAAACTTGTTGTGGCTGTAGCGGCAGGTGATGCAGAGAAGGTTCTTGAAGTGATGCGGAGGTTTGACCCTGGCCGGGATGCCGTCATCATCGGATCGGTGGTTGACGATCATCCCGGTATGGTGGTCATGCGTACAGTTTATGGCAGCCAGCGGATTATTGATCTTCCGCTCGGTGAACAATTGCCGAGAATCTGCTGAGCATTACATATTCAGCGCCCGCTTTTCAATGGCGAGGGCGGCTTCGCGCATCACCTCCGAAAGGCTTGGATGAGGATGGCAGGTGCGTGCTACATCCTCGGATGATGCATGGAACTCCATGGCAAGCGCGGCTTCAGCGATCAGGTCGGAGGCGCTTGCGCCAATAATGTGTACGCCGAGAATTTCGTCGGTTTTCGCATCGGCAAGCATTTTGATAAATCCTTCGGCATCCCCAAGACCCAGTGCCCGTCCGTTGGCGGCAAAGGGAAATTGTCCTGTTTTGTAATCGCGTCCTTCAGAGCGAAGCTGTTGTTCGGTTTTTCCAACCCAGGCGATTTCGGGAGTAGTGTAGATAACCCATGGCATGCTGTTGTAGTCGAGATGCGGCTTCTGACCCGCCAGCAGTTCAGCCACCATGACACCTTCGTCTTCAGCTTTGTGTGCCAGCATGGGGCCGCGTACCACATCTCCGATAGCATAAACACCTGGAGCGGCAGTAGCGCAATGATCATTAACAGGAATAAAGCCCCGTTCATCGGTCTGGAGGCCAACTGCCTCAAGGTTAAGTTTTTCCGTGTTTGGAGTACGGCCAACGGAGACAATCAGTTTGTCGCATTCAAGGGTATGTTCTGAACCCTGATCGTCGGTATAGGCAATGCTGACGCCATCTTTCGTGAGTTTCGCCTGGCCGATTCTGACACCGAGCTTGATGTTCAGCCCCTGTTTTAAAAAGAGCTTGGAAGCTTCTCTTGAAACACTCTCATCGGCAGCACCGAGAAATGAAGGCATAACTTCAAGAACGGTAATCTCAGCCCCCAGTCTGCGCCAGACCGAACCTACTTCAAGGCCAATGACACCAGCGCCGATAACTCCCAGTTTTTTTGGCGCCTCAGTGAATTTCAGTGCTCCTTCATTATCACAGATGGTGACATTATCGACCTTGACATTCGGGATATGGCGAGCTTTGGAACCGGTAGCGATAATGACCTTCTGTGCCAGCACCTCTTCATCACCCTCTTTGCCGCTGATGATAATTCTATAGCCGGTATCAGTTTTTCCGGCAAAAGAGCCCCTTCCCTTGAGAAGGGTGATCTTGTTTTTGCGGAAAAGGAACTGCACTCCGGCAGTCATTTTTGTGACAATAGCCTCCTTGCGCTTCTGCATTCTGGTAACATCAATGCTTATGCCTGTCGTAGTGATGCCATGATCAGGAAGGTGATGCACCGCTTTTTCGAAGGCTTCAGAAGAGGCAACAAGTGCTTTCAGTGGAATACATCCGGCATTGAGACAGGTGCCGCCAAGCCGGGGTTCATCTGCAGGATTGTCATAGGAGTTGAATTCACAGCAGGCCACAGAAAAACCAAGTTGTGCGGCACGGATGGCGGCAATATATCCGCCGGGACCTGCACCGATAACAAGAACGTCGAATTGTTTGTTCATGGTAGAGTTTCTTTTTAAAGATCAAGTAAGAGACGCGCCGGATCTTCCAGTGCATCCTTTATTGCAACAAGACCAAGTACCGCTTCTTTACCGTCGATAATTCGATGGTCATAGGACATGGCAAGATAGTTCATCGGTCGTATGACAATCTGCCCGTTTTCCACAACAGGCCTCTCTTTTGTGGCGTGGATGCCAAGAATTGCAGACTGCGGCGGATTGATGATCGGCGTTGAAAGCATTGAACCGAAAACGCCTCCGTTGGAAATCGAGAAGGTGCCGCCAGTCAGCTCTTCAAGGGAGAGCGTCCCCAGTTTTGCCTTTGTGGAATAGTCGGCAATTTTGCTTTCAATGTCGGCAATGCTCATCTGGTCGACATTGCGAAGAATAGGGACAACCAGTCCTCTCGGTGAGCTGACGGCGATACCGATATCAAAATAACCGTGATAAATGATATCCTTGCCGTCAACTGAAGCGTTCAGGACGGGATATTTGCGCAGGGCATGTACGGTAGCCTTCACAAAGAAAGACATGAAGCCGAGTTTGACGCCGTGCTCTTTTTCAAAGGCAACCTTGTAGCGGTTGCGCAGATCAATGACCGCATGCATGTCGACCTCATTGAAGGTCGTCAGAATGGCGTTGGTTGCCTGAGAGTGAAGAAGCCTTTCAGCGATGCGTGCCCTGAGACGGGTCATGGGTACGCGCTGTTCCGGTCGGTCGGTCAGCAGAGAAGGGTCAGTAACTGCTTCTACTGGTTTCAGCTTTTGTACTGCAGAAGCTGCAGGTGCTGGTTGGGCCGCCGGTTCTGCTCCAGCCGCAATGGCTTGCATGACATCGCCTTTTGTAACTCTTCCATGCCTGCCGGTGCCCTCTATTTGTGACAGGTTCAGGCCGGTTTCAGCCATCAGTTTTGCTGCGGCAGGCATGGCAATTCCGCCTTCAGATTTTGGAACAGCCGTTGGCGGAGCTGTTTCGATCTTCTGCTGATCAGCAACAGATGCTGCAGCAGTTGTTGCTGCCGCTTTGCCTTCGCTGTCGATGCGAGCCAGAACCTGATTGGGAACTACCGTGCCACCGTCACCGACAAGAATTTCAAAGAGAATACCTGCGGAGGGAGACGGTACATCAAAAACAACTTTGTCGGTTTCGATTTCAAAGAGAATTTCGTCTACAGCAACAGCATCTCCTGGAGCTTTTTTCCAGTTCAGCAGTGTTGCTTCGGCAACGGATTCCGACAACTGGGATATGGTGACATCAATGATTGCCATTCGTGGATATTATTTGTTGAAAAAAACACTGAACTCACCGAATGCCTGATCAAGCAACGCTTTTTGCTGGAGGGCATGTGTTGCGGCGTAGCCGCATGCTGTAGACGCTGATGCGAGTCTTCCTGCATAGCCGAACTGTTGGCCCGGCGTCATGGCTTTCATGATATAGTGCTGGAGAAAACGCCAATACCCCTGATTTTTTGGTTCATCCTGACACCAGACAATATCCTTCAGTTGAGGATAAAGCGCAAGCTCAGCGCCAAACTCCTCAAGAGGAAACGGATAAAGCTGTTCGATACGGATTATGGCAACATCTTCAACCGTGTTCTCCCGCCTGCGGTTAACAAGATCATAATAAACCTTGCCGGAACAGGCAAGAAGTCTTTTTACTTTTGCGGGATTTGCTGCCGGATCGCTGATAATGTTCTGAAAATTTCCTGTGGAGAGATCAGCCAGGGCAGAGACCGCCTCCTTGTTGCGGAGCAATGATTTGGGGGTGAGAATGACCAGCGGTTTGCGGATCATGGTGGTCATCTGCCGCCGAAGCAGGTGAAAAATCTGGGCAGGGTTCGTCGGTTGACAAACCTGAATGTTGTTCTCGGCGCAGAGCTGCAGGAAGCGTTCCGGTCGGGCTGATGAGTGTTCCGGTCCCTGTCCTTCATAGCCGTGAGGCAGCATGAGGGTCAGGCCGGATGAAAGCCCCCACTTCACCTCTCCGGAGGTGATGAACTGATCAATCAAAACCTGTGCTCCGTTGGCAAAGTCGCCGAACTGGGCTTCCCAGATCACCAGAGTATCGGGAGCTGAGATAGAGTAGCCGTATTCAAACCCGAGAACTGCCTCTTCGGAAAGAACGGAGTCGATAACCGTAAAGGCCGCCTGGTTGCTGGCAACATTCTGAAGCGGGATGTAGATGCCCGAATCCCATTTTTCACGTTTTTGATCGTGCAGGACGGAATGACGGTGCGAAAATGTAGCTCTTCCGCTGTCCTGGCCGGTAATGCGAATCGGGTAACCACCTGCAACAAGTGATGCAAATGCCAGATGTTCACCCATACCCCAGTCGAGAAGCTGTTCTCCTCGACCCATGCGGGCACGGTCATTGACTACCTTTTCAACAAGCGGGTGAAGCTTGAACCCTTCAGGGATTTTGGTGATCATCTCCGAGAGTCGTTTGAGTTCCGCAAGTGGAACGCCGGTTTCGGAGACTTCATCATGACCGGTTGCCGGTTCCGCTGTAAAGATGGTCTTATTGACCAGTACCGGATTTGCGGTGTACTTTCCTTCATCAAGATCCTTGCGGAATTGCTGACTGAGCTTCGTGGCATACTCCTCGTTGATGACTCCCTGCGATTCAAGTCTTTCAGCAAAGAGTTTCCGGGTGCCGGGGTGCTTGTCTATCTTTTTGTACATCAGCGGTTGGGTCATGGCTGGTGTATCCTGTTCGTTATGACCAAGCTTGCGGAAACAGATAATGTCAATAACCACATCGCGTTTGAACGCCTGCCGGTAATCAAGCGCCATCTGAGTCGCCAGTACGACCGATTCAGGATCGTCGCCATTGACGTGCAGAACCGGTGCCTCAATCATCTTGACCACATCGGTACAATAGGTTGTTGAACGGCTGTCGCGAGGATCAGAAGTGGTGAAGCCAATCTGGTTATTGATAACTATATGAACCGTGCCGCCAGTGCCGTATCCCCTTGTCAGCGCAAGATTCAACGTCTCCATGATAACGCCCTGTCCGGCAAAGGCAGCATCACCGTGAACCAGAATAGGCAGCACCTGTGAGCCGTCCCTGTCGCCTCTGCGTACCTGGCGGGCTTTGACAGCGCCCTCTACTACTGGATTGACAATTTCAAGATGCGATGGATTGAAGGCAAGAGAGAGATTGATCGGGCCGCCGGGAGTGGCAATGTCGCTGGTAAAGCCCTGATGATATTTTACGTCGCCGGAGGGAAGATCCGCAGCATGCTTCCCCTCGAATTCCGCAAAAAGGTCAAGCGGATTTTTTCCCATGATATTGACAAGCACATTCAATCGTCCCCTGTGGGCCATACCGATGACGATCTCCTGAACCCCGGCTTTGCCAGCCCGCTGGATCAGTTCATCCATGGAGGCAATAAAGCTTTCCCCCCCTTCAAGAGAGAAGCGTTTCTGGCCGATAAAACGGGTATGGAGATAGCGCTCAAATCCTTCAGCAGCAGTTAAACGTTCAAGAATATGTTTTTTCTTCTCCGGAGTGAAATCAGGTTTCGAACGTATCGTCTCGAACTTTGCCTGCCACCACCGTTTTTCCGTCTGGTCAGTGATGTACATGAACTCAATGCCAAGTGTACCACAGTAGGTCTCGCGCAGATTCTGCAGCACTTCGCGAAGCGGCATACTTTCCTTGCCGAAATAGGTATTGCTGGTGTTAAAGACAATATCCATGTCGGTATCCGTGAACCCGTAAAAGGAGGGCTCAAGATCGGGAAGTGCAGGTCGCTCCTGACGTTTCAGGGGATCAAGATCTGCCCAGCGTGAACCAATGTTGCGGTAAGCGGCGATCAGTTTCTGTACCGAGACCCGTTTGCGGCCGAGTTCGGCATCAGGATTTGCTACAACACGGCAGATTGGGCCAAGACGTGCTCTTTCAGCAAACGATGCCTGTACGGGTGAGTGCGCGATATCTCGGGCATCGGAGCCGTTTGTTCCCGGCATATTTTGCATGGCATCAAAGTAAGCTCGCCACTTCTCGGAAACTGAGCCTGGATTGTCGAGATAGGCTTCATAAAGATCTTCGATATAAGGGGCATTTCCCCCTGAGAGATAGGAACTGCTGCTATACTGATGCATCATGGTGTGACGTGCTTGTCTTTCAAAAGGATTATAGATACAAAGAGATGATGTCTATAAGAGAAAAGGTGTTAGCTGTTGATTGAACTACTCTTTTGCAGGAACGGTATCTTAACGGTTGTTAACCGACATGAAGTATAATAAATAACAACGGTTATTACGAAGGATTTAACGAAAATCAGGCGAACAAAATAATCGGTAGCGCGTTTGCTAGGAGCAGAGAGGGCAGGTTGGGTTTCGGTGAAGGGGGATTTTGCGGATGGTCATGGTGAGGGTGTCGCAGGTCAGCAACGTGTTGATGAGTGGCGTGCCAATGGTGAGGATGTTTTTTATGGCTTCCGTGGCCTGGATGGAGCCGATAATGCCGGGTACTGCACCGAGTGGGCCTTTCGGGATGCTGGCGGCTGGCACTCCCGCTTCGTGGAAGAGGCAATGGTAGCATGTGGAAGTTCCGGGGTGGACGGTCATGGTCTGGCCATAGAACTCTTTGATCCCTGCGTGGGACCAGGCTTTTGCTGCATCGTGGCAGGCTCTTGATATCAGGAATTTCGAGTCGAAGTTGTCGGTGGCGTCAATGATGAAGTCATACAACGATAGAATCTCCGGTGCGTTGTCAGCGTTGAGCCGGAACGGGTAGAGGGTGAGCTTCAAGTCAGGATCAAGGTCGAGAAGCCGTTGTTTTGCAGAGGTGACCTTATCTTTTCCGATTGAGTCGGTGGTGTGTAGAATCTGTCGCTGAAGGTTGCTGAGATCAACCTTGTCACCATCCATGAGGCCGATGGTGCCTATTCCTGCTGCAGCGAGATAAAAGGCGACCGGGGAACCGAGTCCACCGGCGCCGATGACCAGTACTTTTGCCTTGAGCAGCTTCACCTGTCCCTTTTCGCCGATCTCCTGCAGTGTAATATGGCGGGCGTAACGTTCGCGCTGGCTGTCGTTCAGGGTGTTGTTCAGTGGCATGGTTGTTCTTTTTCTGGTTACATTGCCAGTTTTATGTTGGATGACGGGCCGTTATAGGAGAGTTCCCAGTTTTTGAAGACCGGCTCAATATTCTGGCGGCGCAGAGCAGCACAGAACTCTTTGGCAGAGCGGTTATCAGATATTTCAAATTGCCCCTTGTCTGTTCTCTCCTTGCTCTCTTCGTTCTCACTCTCACAATATCCTCCAACAGTGGTTCTGCTCTCGATGCTCATTCTGGTAATTCCAAGTCCCGCCATTCCATCACGGAAGTTCGCGCTCTCCCTCGTTGAGAGCACCAGTTCCGTATCGGGAAGAGCAATGCGGAAGGCAAAGATTATTCTTGCGAGAAGGTGATCGTCAACCGGGAAAGGTGGCTCATAACCGCCGGTCTGTGGTCTCATGCGTGGAAACGATACGGTCATACCGGCACGCCAGTACGTGCGCCCGAGGTGTCGAACATGGCGATAGAGGCTCAGGGCATCTTCAACCGGATCGGAAAGACCGAGCAGTACCCCGAGCCCGACGGTTTTTATTCCCCCTTCAAGCGCGCGGGCAGGAGTTTCCAGGCGGGCGATAAAATCTTTTTTCGGGCCCCAGCGGTGCAGTGTTTCGTAGCGTTCGCGGTTGTAGGTCTCCTGGTAGATGGTGATACCGGTGCAGCCACAGTCGGCAAGTGCCCTGTATTCGCTGACGCTCATCGGAAAAGCCTCAACCGAGACTCGCGGCATCTCCTCAGCCGCGATGGCAACACTCCTCTGAAGATAGTCGAAATCGGCAGCGGCGGTACGCTCGCCAGTGAGCAGAAGAATATCGCTGATGCCAAGTTTTTTCATTGCGCCCAGTTCCCGTCGGATCTCATCAGGTTCAAGACGATGGCGCGGCGTCTTTCGGTCGGAAGCAAAGCCGCAGTAGGCGCAGCCGCTTGAACAGTAGTTTGAGAGGTAAAGCGGGGCGTAGAGCGTCATCGTGCGTCCGAAACGTCGCAGGGTGATTGCTCTCGATTCAGCGGCAAGAGTTTCAATGGATTGTGATGATGCAGGTGACAGCATGGCGGCAAGGGCTGTAGTGCCACGATTGTCGGAAAGCCATTCCGGTAAAGTTGTCATCAGCATGTTCCCAGAAAAGAGGTGAGTGGGCTTGTGGCCACAGCGGAACCGCTTTTCTGCATCAGCCCGGCCCTGAATCCTTTTCTTCCCGCTGCAACAGCCTCCGCGAAAGCCTCTGCCATTGCAGGCGGGTTGCTTGCTGCTGCTACGGCGCTGTTCACCAGTACCGCTTCACATCCCATCTCCATGGCGTGCGCCGCCTCGGAAGGGGAGCGCAGACCGGCATCGACAATAACCGGAATGCCGCTTTCACGGATGATAATGTTGAGCATCTCCGACGTTGCAAGCCCCTGTCCGCTGCCGATAGCCGAACCGAGCGGCATCACCGACGCGCAGCCAACTTCCTCAAGCCTCTTGGCCAGTACAGGGTCTGCGGCAATATAGGGCATCACCAAGAACCCCTCTTGTGCCAGAATCCGGCAAGCTTCATAGGTTTCAATGGGGTCAGGCATCAGGTGCTGCGGGTTCGGATGAATTTCCACCTTGATAAAGGGGCTTCCCGAGAGTTCGCGGGCGATATGGGCCGCACGGACAGCCTCTGCAGCGGTTGAAGCTCCAGAAGTATTTGGCATGAGCGTTATTCCCTCAATGGCCGATAAGGGGCCGAAAAGGTCATCTTCCGCCTGTTCGCGGTTGAAGCGTCGCAACGCTACGGTCACGAGTTGTGTACCTGAGGCCCTCACGGCCTCAAGCATTACCGTTGAGTTGCTGAATTTTCCTGTTCCAAGAATCAGGCGTGAAGAAAAAGTATACGAGCCGATCTGCAATGAATCCATAATAAAAGTAATCTGTTAGCCACCGCCGGCAAAAATCAGGAGTTCAACCCTGTCACCCGCCTGAAGCAGGTGCGATGGGCGGTTTTCGGGGCGAATGATTTGTTCATTAACAACGACGGCCACGCTTTTCCCGTCTGAACCGATGGCCGCGAGAAGATCGCTGACGGTAGAATCGGGGGGAAGTGGTTGTTGTTGTCCGTTCAGGTCAATAGTAATCATTTATGACATTTCTTCACTATTTGTTTAGGTCGCCTCTCTTGAAATATTTTTTCAACTTATGGCTCAAGGGCGTTCAGGAGGTCAGCCTCAAGATCAGTCGCATTTTCAAGCCCGACAGAGAGTCGTACCAGGTTGTCGGTACATTTTCTCCGCTCCCGCTCAGCCTGTGAAAGCGCCCAGAGCGTCATTTTTGCTGGCGAGGAGATGAGCGACTCCACCCCGCCAAGGCTGTCGGCCAGTACAAAGAATTTGATTTTCGCGATCAACCGCTCGACGGCCGGAAGGCCACCGCTCAAGGCAAAGGTCACCATGCCGCCAAACCCGCTCATCTGCTCTTTTGCCAGTTTATGCTGCGGGTGCGAGGCAAGGCCAGGATAAAAGACCCGTTCCACAGCAGGATGGCGTTCAAGCATTTCGGCAAGGTGCATTGCGCTTGCTTCGTGCTCCTTCATGCGGATTTTCAGCGTTTTCAAACCGCGCAGAATAAGCCAGCAGTCCCAGGGGCCGGGTACTGCCCCTGCTGCGCCCTGATAGTTTTTGATGGTGGTGTGTATCGCCGTGTTTGAAGTTACCACGGCGCCGCCAATGACATCGCTGTGGCCGCCGAGGTATTTGGTGGTGCTGTGCACGACAATGTCGGCGCCAAGCTCAAGTGGCCGCTGGAAATAGGGACTGGCAAAGGTGTTGTCCACTGCAAGCAAGATCCCACGCTCTTTGGCAAGCTTGCCAAGCGCCCTGATGTCGGAGAGCTGGAGCAGCGGATTGCTTGGGGTTTCAATCCAGATCAGCTTCGTCGCCGGTGTTATGCTGGCTTCATAACTCTCGGTTGCTTCGCTTTCGGTATAGCTGGTGGTAACGCCCCATGGTTTCAGGAGCTGCTCGAAAATGCGGTAGCTTCCGCCGTAAATGTCGTTGCCCGCAACAATGTGGTCGCCGGGTTTCAGCACCTGCAGCGCCGCCATGGTTGCCGCCACTCCAGAGGCAAAGGCGAGACCGTACTTGCCATTTTCAAGGAGCGCAAGTGCTGATTCAAGCGCTTTCCGTGTCGGGTTGCCGATTCGAGAATAAAAAAACTCATTGCGCTCGTCGAGGCTGTCGCGCCCGAAGGTGGAGGTCTGGTAAACAGGAACGGTTACAGAGCCGGTTTGGGGATCAGGTGCTTGTCCGTCATGGATGGCAAGGGTTTCAAACTGCATGAAATCTGTTTTGCTTTCAGGAAAAAATCAGACAAAAGATAACCGTTATTTTTCTCTTTCTTTTCAAAACGCAACATTTTCATGATCAACGTTGCGTTTTGAAGAGTTCCTAGTTATCTCCGCTGAATATGGTTGATCACATCAGCCAGCCGGTCAATTTCATCTCTCGTGTTGTAGAAGGCCAGCGACGGTCGTACGGTTCCCTCAACACCGAAGCGGCGCAACGATGGCTGGGTGCAGTGGTGCCCGGCCCGGACGGCAATGCCTTCGCGGTCGAGCAGCTTGCCAACCTCTTCGTTGGGCAGATTGTTCAGCACAAAAGAGAGCACGCCCACCTTGTTTCTTGCGGTGCCAATCAGACGCAGACCGGGAATGCGAATCAGCTTTTCAGTGCCGTACTCGGTCAGTTCGTGCTCGTATTGCGCAATGTTTTCAAGACCTATTTTGCGCACGTAATCAAGAGCAGCTCCAAGGCCGATGGCGTCTCCGATTGAGGGCGTTCCAGCCTCAAATTTTGCCGGGGCTTCGTTGTAAATGGTCTCTTCGAAACGTACATCCTTGATCATGTTTCCGCCGCCCTGCCATGGCGGCATTACCTCAAGCAGCTCTTTTTTGCCATAGACCACACCGATACCTGTCGGAGCAAAGATTTTATGGCCTGAAAAGACAAAAAAGTCGGCATCGAGATCCTGCACATTGACCGGTATGTGGGCAACGGACTGGGCTCCATCAACAAGCACTCTGGCGTCATAGCGTTTGGCCAGTTGAATCATCTCCCTGACAGGCAGAATGGTTCCAAGACCGTTCGAAGCCTGTGTCAGTGAGACCAGGCGCGTGCGTGGCCCAAGCAGTTTGGTGTACTCTTCAAGGATGATTTCGCCCCGATCGTTGACCGGGATCACCTTGATGCGCGCTCCTTTCTCCTGGGCTACCATCTGCCACGGAACGATATTGGCATGATGCTCAAGAATGGAGAGCACAATCTCATCGCCCGGCTGGAGAAACTTTCTTCCCCAGGTTTGTGCCACAAGGTTGATACCCTCGGTAGTGCCCCTGACATAGATGATTTCCGAGGTTGAGCCAGCGCCGATAAACTGCCTGATCTTTTCGCGTGCGCCTTCGTAAGCATCGGTGGCGCGAGCGGCAAGGGTATGTGCGCCGCGATGAATGTTCGAATTGTCCGTGGCGTAGAAGTGCGCTACAGCGTTGATGACGCTCAGGGGTTTTTGCGTTGTGGCGGCGTTGTCGAACCAGGCAAGCGGTTTGCCGTGAACCAACTGACGCAAGACCGGAAAATCCTTGCGAATGGTGGTTACATCAAATCCTTCTGTCTGATGGATAGGCTGTTGCGGTTCACGCAGGAAATAGTAAGGCTCTGCGTAAGAATCCGGGATGCTGAAGGCGCTGTTTGGCGAGACCGGAGCTGGCGCTTTTCCTGGAGACTCAGGTTGAGTAACGGGTAATCGATCAAAGCCCGGCTGAGCAGGCGATTCGGCGCTACCGCGAAGAGCCTGAAAAACGACCTCCATGACGGGACTGCCCTGTTGCCCGGTGAACTCCCTGTAGAGCTTTTCTGCGTAACATTCATGCTCATCAGTCTGTACAGGCAGTGAACGCCGCAAAAGCTGGTCAAGACCATTCGATCCCTTTTCACTCTCTGAATAGTTCTGCTGTTCGGTCAGTTTATTGGCATGGTGTTCAAGTGGTTCCGGCTCTTTTTCTTGAGCGTGCGGCAGAAAATAGAAATCGTGTACCGGGATCGCTGAAGCGGCACTGGAGGAGAAATCCACGGGATCCTGTGTGCCGACGAATGTTGTTTTATCATGGAAAGTGTTGGCTACAGCAGATGGCGCTTCCGAGATATCACCTTCACTTCTCGGGACGTTTTCTGCCTCAGGGAGTTCATTGAAGAGACGGCTTGCAAGTTGCGCAATAAAGGTCGGATTCAGCGATTCGCTTTCGGCTCCTGTGATGTTCGGATGTTGATATGCTCCTGGCATAGTATAACAATTGTGAATTCATGGCAGACACGTTGAAAGCCTGCCATGACGGGTTGTCAAAGAGTTCTTTTATTTTACTTTGGTTCCGGAGGTGCGATGTTCGTAATCGTGATAGTAGCCCACTTCGACATTTTCAAGTATCGCGAGAGCATCATCAGTCAGTACGGCCAGTGATGAGTAGAGGGTCAGCAGGTAGGAAGCGACGCCGAGTTTGTCGAGTCCCATCAGTCTTGCAGAAAGGCTTGGACTGATCTCTCCGGGGATCCCTGCCTGGTGCAGTCCAACCACACCCTGTTCATTTTCACCGACACGAACAAGGATGATATTGGTTGTGCCATGGCCGGATTTGCTGTTTTTGTTGATTTCAAGCTTGTCGCATGGAACAAGAGGAACACCGCGCCAGGTCAGGACTGGAGTTCCAAAAAGGTTGATCGTCGGCGGAGGAACGCCGCGCCAGGTGCATTCGCGTTCGAAGGCCGCAATTGCTTTGGGATGAGCAATAAAGAATGCCGGTTTTTTCCATACTTTGGTAAGCAAATCGTCAAGATCATCCGGGGTCGGAGTTCCGTAGCGGGTGCTGATGCGCTGTCCGGGGTCGGCAGAGTGGAGCAGGCCGAACTCTCTGTTGTTGATGAACTCCCACTCCTGACGCTCCTTGATGCCCTCGATCGTCAGGCGCATCTGCTGCTCGATCTGGTTGAAGGGTTCGTTGTAGAGGTCGGAGACTCGTGTATGGACGCGCACGACAGTCTGTATGGCCTGCAGCGAGTATTCGCGCGGTTTGTTTGAGTAATCAACATAGGTTTCCGGGATTTCGACATTTTCCTCGAATCCGGCAATAAGGTCAATATGTTTTTCACCGTGTTTGTTGACGGTAGAGCGTATTTTGAGGTACTCTTCAACCGTATTCTGAAATGACTCTTTCAATGATGGCGATTCCCTGAACAGCTTTTCGATATCAACGCTGGATAAGGAAAAAAACGAGCCTGGAGTGATGGTACGGATAGTGACCGAGGAGGGTTTCTCTGAAACAAGCTCCTCTTCACCGAAATATTCTCCTTCCGAAAGCAGGGCGATACGGAGATCCTCTCCATGAAGTCCCTTGCTTAAAATTTCAACCTGCCCGTGTGCTATAATGAAGATTTTATGGCGCTCTTCGCCTTCAAGAATAAGCGTGTTGCCAAGTTCGGCCTCTTCAAGCACAAACTTTTTTGCAATCTGACCAATAACTTCGTTGTCAAATGATGCAAACAGCGGAATGCTTTTCAGCGCATCAGGCCTGAACGAGGCAACGCCGTCATGAAAATCGATGCCGATACGTTCGGGTTTCTGGAGCTCAATTTTTGTCCGGTTAACGCGATAGGTACCAGAAGAGACGTGAACCCACGGGAGCAGCTTCAGGAGCCACCTCGGGGTTATGGAGTTCATCTGGGGAGGAGTCTTGGTCGTATTGGCCAGATTTCTCGCCACATGGGTTGTCACGCTGCGCTGGAGATAACTGTTTGATTCGGGTTGTGCGTTCATGGGTTAATTCAATGGTTTAAAGGTGAACAATTAACGTGATCTTTCAAATGCCGAGGCCGTCGGTAAAACTGCTTTCAACGGCGATCTGCTGCAAAACTCTTGAATTGGGCGGTACGCTTTTTGTCTGCCACACGTTGCCACCGATAACAGAGTTTTTGCCGATGGTTATTCTGCCAAGAATATTGGCGTTTGAGTAAATGACGACGTTATCCTCAATAATTGGGTGGCGCGGCAGATTCTTGACCGGGTTGCCGTGTTCATCGAGAGCAAACTTCTTTGCGCCAAGGGTGACTCCCTGGTAGAGTCGGACGTGGCTGCCGATAATGCAGGTTTCACCGATGACGACACCGGTGCCATGATCAATTGAAAAATAGTCTCCGATGTGAGCGCCGGGATGAATGTCAATCCCGGTTTCCGAATGGGCCATTTCAGTAATAATTCTCGGAATCAGGGGCACGCCAAGCGACAGCAGGGTGTGAGCTGAGCGGTAGTTGACCATTGCCCTGATGGAAGGGTAGCAGAAGATGATCTCACCATAGTTTTTTGCCGCCGGGTCTCCGTCGTAGATGGCCTTGACGTCAGTCCATAATTTCTTCCTGATCTCCGAAAGAATTCCGATGAACTGGCGGGTAACTTCGGCGGCTTTTTCTGAAGCATTGGCAGCACTGTTGTTTTCTATGTCGAAATGCTGAACGCTGAGAATCTGTTCAGCAAGCAATCCGTAAAGTTTTTCAACCCTGACACCGAGAAAATGTTGAAGCGACTGGCGACGCAATACGGGTCCGCCGAAATACCCAGGAAAGAGTATTGACCTGAGGAGTTCGACAATCTCTTTGAGCTTTTCAATAGAGGGCAGCAGATATTCGTGCTGCCCGGAATAGTCACCTTCACTATCATCAGCAGGGCTCGATAAAAGCTTGATCGCCTCTTCAATGATATCGCCGTTGTTGGTCTGCATTAGTAATAATCTCCCTCTGTCGGATGGTGCTCCGTATTGATAAAATTATGTTCAAATATTGACTGGTTCACTGTCAAACTGGTAGAGCAGCGTGGAGAGGTACCGCTCTCCGGTATCCGGCAGGATGACGACAATTCGTTTGCCCTTGTTTTCCTCACGCAGTGCAAGCTGTAAAGCGGCATAAACGGCTGCGCCGGAAGAAATACCCACAATAAGTCCTTCGGTTTTGGCCAGTTTTCGGCCGGTACGAAGGGCATCTTCATTTTTAACCGGGATAATTTCATCGATAATGGAGGTGTTAAGAATATCCGGCACAAAACCGGCGCCGATACCCTGTATTTTGTGTGGTCCAGGTTTACCGCCGGCAATAACCTGTGAATCGAATGGTTCAACAGCAACAATTTTTACCTCAGGGTTCCGCGCTTTGAGTACCTCACCAACACCGGTTATCGTACCGCCCGTGCCTACCCCGCTGACAAAGAAATCAACCTTTCCGTCAGTATCATTCCAGATCTCTTCTGCCGTTGTTTTGCGATGAATTTCAGGATTTGCAAGGTTTTTGAACTGTTGCGGAACAAAAGAATTTGGATATTCCGAGTGCAGTTCATCGGCAGTTCTGATGGCTCCGACCATTCCTTCAGGGCCAGGTGTCAGCACCAGCTCTGCGCCAAGCGCCTTGAGCAGATTCCTGCGTTCGAGACTCATGGTTTCAGGCATGGTGAGTATCAGGCGGTATCCTTTCGCTGCAGCGATAAACGCCAGGGCAATACCGGTATTGCCGCTTGTCGGCTCAATGATGATGCTCTCTTTATTCAGCAAGCCCTCTTTTTCAGCCTTGTCGATCATTGAAAAACCAATACGGTCTTTGACACTTCCCCCAGGGTTAAAGTATTCAAGTTTCGCAATAATCGTGCCCAGGGCATCATGTTCACGATTGAAATTTCCAAGCTCAAGAAGAGGTGTGTTTCCGATAAGATCGGTCAATTTTTTTGCAATACGTCCCATAGCTGTTGATTGTTTAGGTGGTTGTAATGACCTTCAACATCGTTAATAAATACATAATTATAAATCCCGTTAAACAGGCATCTGATATACCATAAACAGGGTATGGTCAGATATGGTATTCAATATTGTCGATCAATCCCGCTTTTATGGCATACATGAGCAGTTCCGGACTGCTTGAAACGCCGAGTTTGCGAAAAATGTTTTTTCTGTGAGTCATGACGGTATGAAAACTGATATGCCGTTTTGTAGCAATTTCTTTTGTTGACAAACCGCCGGAAATCATGCGAACTATTTCGATTTCTGAAGAGGTCAGAATACTGGCATCTTCATAAGGGGTCTCTTTTTTCAAAAGGATATCCAGAACATTTCCAGAATAATATTTCTTTCCTTTCAGTGCAGCGTCAACAGCATGAAAAATCTCTTCGCGATCATCGGTTTTCAGTGCAATATTTCTGATGCCGATATCATTTAATTCCTTGATTTTTACATTTGTCAAGGAGTTTGTCAACACAACGATTCCTGTCTCCTGGTGCTTTTTTCTCAGATCAGCAAGATCATTGATTGAATCAAAATCGAAAAGGAGATCATCGGTGATGATGAGCGAGATGGTCTCCTTTTGCAGATACTCTTGCAGATCGGCCTTTGTCGATACGGTATAGAAGGTATGGAAAAGGGGCCTCAACATGGCGTGTATCGCTTCATTGGTTAAATACTGGGTATCAGCAAGAATGACAGAAATGTTCTTGTATTCGTTTTTCATGGTTACGGTTTTGTTGCCACTCTCTGAAGCGCCTCATCAAGGGCTTCGATCAGGTCGTCAGGATGTTCAAGGCCGATGGAGAGGCGTATCAGGTCAGGTGAAAGACCACTCTGCAGTTGTTGTTCTTCGGTCAACTGGCTGTGCGAGGTGCTTGCCGGATGGAGGATCAGGCTCTTGGCATCGCCAACATTGGCCAGGTGTGAGAAGAGTTTGATGTTGTCGATAATCTCCACGGCAGCATCGTAACCACCCTTTACTCCAAAGACAACCATGCCGCCAAACCCGTTCTTCAAATCTTTTGAAGCTTTAGGGTAAGAGGGGTCATTTTTCAGACCGGGATAACGAACCCATGCAACTCCGGGGTGTTTTGCAAGATGTTCGGCAACCTTGAGTGCATTTTCTGAATGACGGGCCATCCTGACAGGGAGAGTTTCAATGCCTTGCAGCAGTATCCATGAATTGTCAGGCGCAATGCAAGCACCGAGATTCCTCAGTGGCACCGTGCGGAAGCGGAGGGCGAATGCTATTGGAGCAAGAGGTTCCGGAAGGTCAATGGCCCAGCGTAGACCGTGGTAATTATTGTCTGCCTCGGTAAAGAGCGGGTGGCGTCCCCCATTCCAGTTGAAACGTCCGGCATCAGTAATAATGCCGCCTATTCCTGCGCCATGGCCGCCAAGCCATTTAGTGAGGGAGTTGATCACAATATCAGCTCCAAGGTCAATCGTTTTAAGCAGGTAAGGAGTGGTGAAGGTGGCATCGACAATCAGCGGCAAGCCGTTACGGTGTGCTACCTCGGCAATGGCCTTGACATCAGTATAGTCAAGAACCGGATTGCCGATGGTTTCAATGAAAAGAGCTCTTGTTTTTTCTGTTATTGCCTTTTCAAAATTGGCAGGATCTTTGGGATCAACAAAGGTGACGTTGATGCCAAATTTCGGAAGGATGGCATCGAACTGGGTGTAGGTTCCGCCGTAAAGGTTGTTGGCAGAAACGATGTTGTCGCCTGCTTCTGCGAGAGTAATGATCGTATTAAAAATTGCGGCAGTGCCCGAAGCGACAGCAACCGAGGCTGCGCCCCCTTCAAGCTGAGTGACCCGCTGCTCCAAAGTATCGGTTGTGGGGTTCATCAGCCGGGTATAGATATTGCCAAGCTCCTTCAGTGCAAAAAGGTTTGCTGCATGTTCGGTGCTCTTGAAAAGATAGGAGGTGGTGCGGTAAACCGGCACTCCACGCGAGAGTGTTGCGTCAACAGGCTGGCCTGCGTGCAGGGCAAGCGTTTCAAAGCGATAGTTTTCTGAACTCATTTACATACTCTCCTTTATTAATTGGTGATGTTTACGATAAATTTTAGGCAGTTTTTTGTTCGTTGATCTGCGCCCTGTTTCCAAAAAGCTTGAAGCGTTGCAGCTTGAACTGGTAGAACAGGAAGCAACCGAAGCAGAAGCCTGCAAGCGCTATGGTGGCTGCAACAGCAACCATCCCGGAAAGGATCCAGCCGACAAGAGGTTTGCCTGAAAGGAAGGCGATCTGGGCTCCTCCGAGCAGAATAGTCGCAATAGAGTTGTTGAATCGCATGAGTCTCGGATCTTCACTTTCAGCAGTCATGTTTTGCTTGGCAAAAAGGCGTGAGCCGATGAAAAAAATAAGGCTGCCGTTTTTACCAAAAACTACAGCGGAAAGAATTATAACAAAAAGTGCGGTGGTCACCATTGGTTGCTGGAACACAATGGCGGCAATGATGCCAATGAGCAAAACTATACGATTCAGTTTGACTATTGGTAATGGTATGCCTGTGCATGTTGTTGTTGCTCTTGTTGACATGAGTTATAAGTTTATTGTTGATAATCTAATTAAAAATAAAAAAACCGACTCTGACACTCAGAGCCGGTTGCAAGACTTGGTACTTCATGAAATGATATGAGTAACTATCTTCTTCCCCTATATTCCTGTGTCAGAATGGTGTGACCATCGGCAACAGCAGCAGCACGTCGTGAAAGTTTTAGAAGTTCCTGAATTCATAAGTCAAATGTTTTCGGTTAAGCATTAACGATTGTTAACCATATTTCTGCAAATTTCCAAAAAAAATCTTGAATCTTTTTAAGATTTATGCGTGCTCAGCTTATCCCGATGATGACGCTTGAGGCCTTGAATGCTGCGCAGGCATGGTCGCCCTCTTTCAATGACATTTTTTCTGAACTGCCATGGGTAATAACAGCAGAAATGACATTCCCGCCACCAATTTCCACATCAACTTCAGTACTGACCGGTCCTTCAATAAGCTTGCTGATTATGCCTGGCAAAATATTGCGTGTACTTATTTTTGCCTCGTGCAGCTCCTGGCCTATAATAATTGAGCTTGCCTTGATGATGGCATAAGCATTCAAGCCTTCCTTAAGTCCCAGATTATCAACCGAACCATTGGTGATAATGGCGACAATACGGCTTCCTCCATTGAGCAGAAGGACAACTTCAGAATTAACTGCTCCCTTGATGATTTTTTCCACCGTACCGGAAAAAATGTTGCGTGCACTGATTTTCATAGCTATTCTTTTAAGAAATTGATAAAGATGATTGCTCTCTCCGAGACGATCTCCCAGATTCTCAAGAAACTTCCGGTGCTCTTCCTGAACAACACGGAACTGTTCGATAACTTTTTTCCCCTCTTTGGTCAACAGGGTCCCCCCCCCACCTTTTCCGCCTGTTACGCGGTCAACCAGAGGCTGTTCGGATAGATTATTCATCATGTTGACCAAATGCCATGCCGTTTTGTAGCTGATGCCGACAGCTTTTGCAGCGCTGCTGATTGAGCCAAGCTCATCGATTTTTTCCAGTAATGCAATCCGGTCGCCTCCGAGAAACCTGTTCTCGGCCTTCTGAAACCAGACTGAGCCTTCAAGGCCGATGAGCTCTTTGTTGCATGTCATTCGCCAACTCCTCCCGAAGTGGTCATAGAACCTATTCGTTAGTGAAATCCCTGAAAACGAGTGGGCATGATGCGCCTCTTGAAGCTTTTCAGAAATTGAAACTTATGACAACAAGATACATGATTACGGCCAAAGGAAAAAAACCGGGCAAAGGCTTAAGTAGTCATCCAAAAAGAAATCATATTATGAACCATCCAATCGTAAAACATTTTACCACAAAGTAACTGTTGGTAATGCTTGTTATATTGGAGAAGGCGCAGGCTCAAAAAAAAAGCAGCGTCTTTTTCTCCATAACACTTTTTTTGCCCTTTTTTGCAGCATGAGCAGTCCCTTCCAGGGTTTCCTTGTCGATACGTTTCACCGACCTATAGATTATGTCCGTATAGCCGTCACTTCGCGCTGCAACCTGAGATGCTCCTACTGCATGAGCGAGGCGCATCAAGAAAGTACTGATGCTCACTCTCAACTGAGCAAGCAGGAGATTATGACCATCATCAAGGTGCTTGCCACTCTTGGAGTCACAAAGGTGCGCTTTACCGGAGGGGAACCTCTTCTGCGCACGGATATTGTAGAATTGGTTCGTGAAGCCAAAAAAATTGCAGGCATAAAAACGGTAAACCTGACAACCAACGGTCTTCTGCTCGACAGTTTTCTTCCCGCTCTTGTTGATGCAGGTCTCGACGCCCTCAATTTCAGCATTGACACCCTTGATCGTGAACGATATCATACGATAACAAGAAGAGATGCCTATAGTCGAGTGCGCCATAACCTCGACAACCTTCTTGCAACGACCGTTATTCCCATAAAGCTCAACGTTGTGCTGATGCGCGACATCAATAGCGATGAGATTTTGCGATTTGTTGATTTGACCAGAGAGCACGCCGTCACCGTTCGATTTCTGGAGCTGCAACCGTTTGACGACCATCAAATCTGGCGCACCGGAAAATTTTTCAGCGCCGATAAAATTCAGGAGTTCCTGAAAAGTAATTATTCCGGGCTTCAGACTATCAAAGGCCACTCAACCCAGTATTTTAGCTATCTCTTGCCTGATCATAAGGGCTCAATTGCGATTATTCCTGCATTTACACGAAATTTCTGCAGCCAGTGCAACAAGATCCGTCTTACCTCCGACGGTACCATCATCAGTTGTCTTTATGACCAAAAGGGGATGAAGTTGTTGCCACTTCTCCGCAGCAATGCCAGCCACAAATCGATCGCCGATCTGTTCCGAAAAGCAGTGGCCCAGAAACCCCTGGACGGAAAGCACTCTTCCAAAGACTCCGGCAGAACAAGCATGTCCGAGATAGGAGGGTAATAAAGACTATCGTATGATAGAGTCAACAAAAAAGTTGAAACAAGTAGTGATGGGGGGCGGAATAATCACAGGTCAAATGGGTTATCAATAATTTCCAGAGAAAGCTCTTTTGTATGGTCATGAACACCAATCCGGATGTAGTGCAGGTTCTCTTTGCTGAAAATATTTGCCCCTTTTTCGGTCGCATGCAGAATGATATGCCCGCTATGGTGACCAAGCTCTTTCGGAAGATCATTCCATTTTCTGAAAACAAGATTGGTGTAGGATTCCCCCTCTCTGATCAGGAGAACACCAGGATCACCAAGATCAGTAATGACGTCAGGTGTTGATATGAACGACATCTCCTTCCCAATCCAGATGCTGATGATTTCACAATGAAACGGTAAAAAAACAGAGTTTTTGATAACAAACCCGTGCTCCCCATTGTTGATTGCAGTAATAAAGCTTTTCATGGTTTTCTGTGTTGTTGATGAATGGTACTCTATCAAAAGTTAAAAAACAGGAGCCATAAAAGAGCAAATAAGGGAAGCAGTATCGGCAGCGAGTATTTGAAAATGTACTCCAGAAAATTTGGCACTTCCACATCACTTTGGGCAGCAATGTTTTTTACCATAAAGTTCGGGGCGTTACCGATATAGGTTATTGCCCCAAAAAAGACCGCCGCAACCGAAATCGCCGCAAGATAAATGTCTGAGGTGACATCTCCCTGCACCGGGGAGGCAAGGCCATCAGCAAAGAGGTGTATCTCTTTTGGAGTGGCGATATCCAGCCCAAACTTTCCCAAAGCACCGGCCAAGAAATTCATGTAAGTCGGAGCGTTATCAAGCAGCGCGGAAAGCGCCCCTGTCATCCAGTAAAAGCGTGATACAGAAAATTCGGCGGCATGTTTTGAAGCGTAGTCTCCAATAAGTTCAAGAGCCGGAATCATTGTTGCAAAGATGCCAATAAAAAGAAAAGCAACCTCCTTTATGGGCTCAAAGTTGAACTCATTGCCCTTAAAAGCCTCACGATTTGAGAATTTATATGCAGTAATGGCAACGAAAGACATAATCAGCTCCCGGATACCGAATGGCAGATGAAAAAGCTTCTGAAGACTTGGAAACCCTTCAATCACCGCTGGATCAAGAAAAACTGCTGTAACGATCATTGCGAGAAAAAAGAAATTTCTTTTGCCTGTAATCCTCACTCTGCCGTTTACTGTAGCTTCCTTGAGCTTAACATTTCCCGCCCTTGCATCAAGTATTACGAAAATGAGAAGCAGGACACCCACGGTAATGATCCAAGGGAGCCATACTTTTGGCAATACCCAGAAAAATGGTACCCCTTTTAAAAAGCCAAGAAACAAGGGGGGATCACCGATTGGAGTAAGCGTACCGCCGATATTACTGATAATAAAAATGAAAAAGACAATATGAAATGCTTTGAGACGCCCTTGATTGATGCGCATATAGGGACGTATGAGCAGCATGGATGCTCCGGTTGTTCCGACCAGATTTGAAATCAGGGCTCCAACAAAAAGCAGTAAAGCATTAGTCAGGGGAGTTCCTCTCCGTTCTATCCTGATCAATATTCCACCGGATACAATAAACAGGGATGAGATCAGGGCAATAAAAGAGAGGTACTCTTCAAGAGTATGTCCCAAAACATTCAGCCCGTTTTCCATGGCGACTCCATAGTAACCCGCCACAAGAACCCCAAGCCCTGTCGAAATTACCGGATAGTGCCGCTCCCAAAAGCGATGGAACAAAAGAGGGCCTGTCGCGATCATGATCAAAAGGACAGCAAAGGGAGCAAGAAGCCACAGTGGTGGAATTTGGTTTGATGCCTGGGCAGCAAAAATCATAACTCTTGGCTTCTGTTGACTGACTTTTTTGTAAATCGAAAATCATCATCTGCGTAGAACCTCTTCCCTGCACAGGAGGGTGGCGATCTGCTCCATGCTAACAGGCTTTTCCCCACCGACACCATCTCCGCTCATATCTCATCCAGTTTAATCGAATAAATGGTAACCATCAAATAGCGTAAGCTGAAAAGTGCTTATAAAATTTGTTAACGACCGGGGAAAAAAAGGCGCTAACCATCGTTCCAGGCAAAAGCGCCCTGGGAACGCCGAGCTCCAGCTCGGCAAAAGGGATTATAAAATACCGGGCTGTCGCGCGGCGTTCCCGGAAGATTTCGATACACTCACGGAATGAGATAATAATGCTGCGCGGTTTGGCTCTGCGTCGTTATCATATCTTCGCGAAATCGGGCATGTTATGCCAAAAGTCTCTTATTAAAGTTATTTAGCTGATAACAAATCTCCATAATTGACGATAAAATTTGGAACGGCAATAATATTGCCTAATTATTTATGGACAAATCTGTGTCTTGTATTAATAAGTTAGATGATATCTCTGTAATCTTCCGATTTTGCTTGTTTTTCGTTATAGCGAAGCGTATATATCGATTCTCTGGATTGCATAAATTCTGTTGCTCGTTTTTCGATCATCGTTATATCTGTAATGTTATAGCGCTGTTCTTTTAACTTCAAAGAGGGTTTCGAATTCTCAAAATTGTTCAACTTTTTGTTTTCCTGATCACGCCATGAAAGGTCTCTCTCTGATAGTGGTTTGCCTGCTCGTTCTGGCAGTGGTCGCCCTCTTTTCGATGGGCACGGGGAGGTATCCCGTGTCGTTCGCGGATCTCCTGACGTGGATCACGACTGGTCAGTGCCGTGATGAGAATCTTCCCATTATTCTTGTCAATATTCGCTTGCCCCGTCTTGTTGGCGCAATAGCCGCTGGTGGGGCGTTGGCCATGTCAGGCGCAGCGTATCAGGGGATGTTTCGTAATCCGATGGTGAGTCCCGATATTCTTGGCGTCAGCTCCGGTGCTGGATTTGGCGCGGCGCTTGCCATTCTGCTCTCCTTGCCGGTGGCCGGAATACAGGTGTTCTCGTTCGCCGGTGGCATAACCGCCGTGCTCATTTCGGTCAGTATCAGCAAAACAATTGGACGCAATCACGATTCCGTTCTGGTGCTGGTGCTTTCGGGGATCATTATCTCCTCCCTCTTCGGCGCACTGCTCTCCATGCTTAAGTATATCGCTGATCCTGATGACAAGCTGCCCGCCATCACCTACTGGCTCATGGGCAGCCTTGCCAATATTCGGATGAGCGATCTCATGGTGATTTTGCCGATGCTGTTTGTCGGGAGTATTCCCCTGATGCTGGTGAGCTGGCGGCTGAATGTGCTTTCATTTGGCGAGGATGAAGCCCGCTCGCTTGGTGTCCATACGGGCTGGATGCGAGCGCTGGTGATTCTCTGCGCAACCCTCATGTCTGCCAGTATTATATCAATTACCGGCATTATCGGGTGGGTTGGTCTGATGGTGCCGCATCTTGCACGCTTTGCTGCCGGGCCTAACCACCGCCTGTTGCTGCCGACCTCATTCCTTTTTGGTGCCATTTTCATGTTGCTGGTTGATACTCTTGCCCGCTCAGTGGTCTCGGTTGAAATTCCCATCGGTATTATCACGGCGATTCTCGGGGCACCATTTTTTATCTGGTTCCTGAAAAAATCATCCCAAAAGTCATGGTAATGGAGAGCAACATATCGCTGGATCTCAGCCATACCGATTTGGGCTACAGTGGGCGGGTGGTTTTGCGCGATGTCAGCCTGACGATTCAGACGGGTGAGATTGTCTGCCTGCTTGGGCCGAATGGCGTGGGGAAGACGACGCTGTTCAAAACCATTCTTGGTTTTATAAAGCCTCTTGCTGGAATGATTACCATTGGCGGAACCGATATTTCACGCTTTTCACCGAAAGATTTTGCGCGACTTGTGGCTTATGTGCCACAACTTCACCACTCGCCATTTCCCTACACGGTACGCGATGTTGTGCTCTTCGGACGAACGGTGCATCTCGATCTCTTTGCTTCTCCGGGCAAAAAAGATCGGGATATTGCCGACAGTTGTCTTGAACTGCTCAAGATTACTCATCTCGCTGAGAGAGCATTTTCTGAGCTGAGCGGTGGGGAACGGCAGATGGTGATTATTGCCCGTGCCCTGACGCAAGAGGCGCGATTCATCATTCTTGACGAGCCGACCTCAAACCTCGATTACGGCAATCAGGTTCGGATTATCCGCAAAATCGGGGAGCTTCGCAAACAGTCAGTGGGCATTCTCATGGCAACTCATACCCCCGACCACGCCTTCATGATTGGTTCAAAAGTCGTTGTGATTGATCAAGGCTCGTTGTTCTGCTGCGGCAAGCCTGACACAACGCTTACTCCTGACACGCTCAGGCAAATATACGGCGTTGAGGTGCAGGTGTTTGACACGCCGCACAACGGTATCTGTTCACGAAAAGTATGCGCACCGGTCATGGAGTCTGATTCTGATAATTTTTTTCAACACAAAACAATAAGATGATATGTCACCGTCAATAATGAAACGTTCCCTGTCGTTTATCATGACGCTTCTGGTGATCCAGAGTGCCAACATCGCCAGCGCTGAACCTGTGGTGCTTGACGGCATCAACGTCACCGCCCCATCGGTATCGAAGCGTGATGATCTTGACCCAAAAAGCATCACCAACCCCTTTCGCGTTGAGTCGAGCGCCGGTTTTGGCACAGAGGTCTTCACCCAAAAAGAGATCGAAGCATACGCGCCCAAAGATCTCTTTGACCTGTTGAATAAAGCCGCCGGTATGAACCTGACCTATCAGGGCAGACGAAGCCCCTTTTCTCTTGACCAGCGCGGTGGCGGGCAAATGACCTACATCCTCGACGGTGCAATTCTTCCGTCGTCGTTCGGTCGCATTTTACAGAAAATTCCTCTCTCGGATATTGAGGAGATTCAGATTGTTCGCGGAGCGACCTCTCTTGCTCTTGGCCCAACACGGACACCCGGTCAGTGGGGCACGACCTCGGGCGTTAATACCGGATTTGTGGTGATTCGCACCAAACATCCGCAAAAAACGGAAGGTGTGGTCTCTGCCTATACCGAAAAATCAGGATCACTGCCATTTGCAACGGGCGAAAATCTCTATGTGGGCAGCCGTTTTGGCAGTGCGGCCTCGTCGATGAGTGGTTACCTGGCTGGTGGTGTCGCTGCTTACGATCGTTCCAGTAACGACACCTGGTTTGATGGACAGAATGGGCAATCAGGTATGATCAATGCTGGCGCAACAGTCGGCAAATTAAGCGTTGCTGTTACCGGTTATGCCGATACCGGCAGGCTGGAAATGCAGCGTGGTGTCACCTACACAGGCGCATTGGCTCCAGATAAATGGTACTATGACCCGCTTACCACTTCAGTGCTTTCATCCACGGCGACCATGGCCTGGAGTCACAATCAGGTGACGATATTGTCGCTCTTTAAAACGCGGTATGAACAGGATGAGCATAATGAAAGTTTTGCCAACGCTACTGTGTCACTTCGCCACTATATCGAAGAGTCCAGTGGCTATAGTCTTCGCCATAATGCACAATTTGGCAATACGTTTGTGCAGCTTGGCGGTCAAATCAACAACAGTAATGGTTTTGGGCCAAACCTGAGCAATCCCTATAACAATTTTGATACCACGGTTCATGGGTGGTCGGGTAGTGTTGAGCAAAAACTGTTTGATGGAGCGTTAACGCTTGATGGTGGTTATCGTCGTGACCTTACCCATAGTGATGTATCGAGTACGGTGGCAGCTCAACCACTTGCCAACCATGATGTTGCTCTGGCACCGGCACAAGTTTTTGCACTTGGTGCTCGCTGGAAGATTCATGAAATGTTGGCCTTGAATGCCCGCTATTTTCATGGTGATGAAGGTACACCAAGTGATTTCACGATGAAAACAAAAACAGGTGCGCCGCTTCATGCTGAAAAGCAAGAACGTGTTGAACTTGCACTTGAAGCTGCTCCGGCAAGCTATTTCAAGCCAACGCTGACGTGGTTTGATTACACAATTGACAATCAAAAATCTGTACTTCTTGGTGCAAATAACGCCTTGCAATTCTATACAGTCAATGGCGAAACCTACTATTGGTACACCGAAGCTAATGTGTTGCGCCGGGGTATTGAGCTTGCCGTTAAGGGTGATGTACTGCAAAGCACGTCATACGGCTTTTCCTGGACGCACTTAACCACAAGCAGCTCAACAACAAACGGTGTAACCACTGATGGAGTCGGAGTCTCGACCCCGAAGGATTTCTTTACCGCACTGCTCGGCCACGCATGGGAGAAGTATCGTGCAAATATCTCGGTCAAACAGGTCAGTTCCTGGCTGACGTCGGCAAGTCCGGTCGGGATCCAGAATGCCGATCTTGGAGGGTATACCACGGTCGACGCGAATATCATGCGGACATTTCCCTTTTCAGGTTACAGGCTGACGGCCACACTCTATGGGCGTAATCTCGGTGATGTCCATTACGCAACCCGTTATGTCACTGGCTATTATCCCGATAGAGGACGCACGCTTGGCCTGGAATTGAGTATGGCATTTTAGAAAAAACATGTACAGAAGAGGTCGTGCAACTCTCGTGGAAGCGGTCCATGAAGAGTTGCATGACGTGCCTATAACGACTTCTCAACGTTACATCAATGAAACAGGAAAAAGAAAAATACACCTTTAATGCGGCTGAGTTCAATGAAAAGGTGATGAAAGGCCAGTTTAAAAAAATCTACCCGGTTATTGCCCGACAGATTCTGGAGCGTACCGGCATTACCTCGGGTCGTTGCATCGACCTTGGTGGAGGGCCTGGCATGTTAGCCGTTGAACTTGCAAAAGCAAGCGCTCTCGATGTAACGGTGTGTGATCTTACGCTTGAGTGTGTTGCTCTGGCGAAAGAAAATAGCCGGGAGCATGGAGTTGATGGACGAGTATCGGCTGTGCAGGGAGCGGCTGAAAAACTGCCGTTTGACGATAACTCCATAGACCTTGTGGTCAGCCGGGGCTCAATCTTCTTCTGGGAGGATCAGCAGCAAGGGCTGTCGGAAGTGTACCGGGTGCTTCGGCCTGGCGGCTGGGCCTCTATCGGCGGTGGTTTTGGAACAGCCGAACTGCTGCAGGAGATCCTGGCAGAAAAAGCGAACGATCTGAGATGGGATAAAGAGCGCAAAGAACGACTGGCGAAAAATCCACCAGGCCACTTTGAAGCCATGCTGCTGAAGCTTGGTATTGAGGGAATTGTGGAGCGAGGAGAAGCCGGTATGTGGATCATATTCAAAAAATCAACAATACTGCGATGAACAGGTACAGGACGAGGCTGATGCGGTCAAGCATTCTGGTTGTGCTGGCGCTTTTTGTGGCACTCCTTTCAGCGTATAGCGCGACTCAGAGGAAGCGGCCATACCCCACTCGAGAAGTGACCGATATGGCCGGACGGAAAATGGTTGTGCCTTCTGTTATCGGGCACATTTATGTGAACAAGCCCGGCACGGTGCTGATGTATGCCGTCGCTCCCGATATGCTGGTGAGCCGCTCGTTGTGGATGACGGATAACACCACGCATTACCTCAAAAGCTCTTATCTGCAATTGCCCTACGTTGATGGTTCCGTAGAGGAGATCATCAGACTCAAGCCCGATATCATCATCTCCAGTTTCACTATCAATCCAAAAACAAAGGATGAAGCGCAGAGACTCAGCAAGAAAACCGGCATTCCGGTCTTTATGGTTCCTCTGGATATGGGTAACTATGACCAGACCTTCAAGGTGCTTGGTGAGCTTCTTGGACGTCAGGAACAGACAAACCGGATGAGAGGTTTTCTCCATACCTATTTTGACATGATTGCCATCAAGGCGAAACAGATCCCTGAAAAGCAGCGGGTTCGGGTCTATTATGCAGAAGGGGAGCGCGGTCTCAATACGGATCCTTCGGGCTCTTTCCATAGCCAGATTCTCGATGTTGTCGGCGCCATCAACGTCGCGCAGGTGGCCGTGTCTGCCGGTCAGGGTATGAGCGCTGTCTCCATGGAGCAGCTTTTGCTGTGGAATCCCGATGTCGTGCTGGTCTGGACAGGAATGGGCTCCTCAATGACCACAATGCAGGCTATCCGGAGCGATAACCTCTGGGCTCAAACGCGGGCGGTCAAGAACAAGAAGCTGTATCAGATACCGTTTCAGCCTTTTGGATGGTTCGACCGTCCGCCAGCGACCAACCGGATCCTGGGCGCCCTGTGGGTCGCGGAGCTGCTCTATCCCGACCTCTATCACTACGACCTGAACAAGATTACCCGTGAGTATTTTGACATTTTCTATCACCACCAACTCACTGATGCCGAGCTTGCCGAAGTACTTCATCCCAACCCTCAACTGCTGAAAAATTCATCGTCAAAAAATCACTAAATCCAGATCATTATGCTGAAACCATTACCGATGATGGAGAACAACGGTGGCGTACTTGCGGTGTGTGGCGCGCCGCCACTCCATACAAAAACAACTGAAAATGGTGTGCCTCTGCTTCAGAAGGGGGCAATCAATCTCTATATCAACATGCCTTGTCCGCTCAAGGTGGTTGCAAAAATGGCAATTGGTGAATTTGCCGAACTGTATAATGCGTCGCACGCTGTTCAGCTCTATTCGCCAATGCTGCATGATGGTAATTCAAAAGGCATTGAGGGCGAGCTGAAAGCTGCGCAGACAGAGGATGATCTTCCTGAAGTGCTGGTTGCTTCAGGGTTGCATACGGTGCTCTCCAAACGGTTCAAAAAGAGCTTTATCGATACCGGCATTTATACCGGTATAACCAGTTCGGCAGCAATGAAGGTGATGCCGGAGAGTTTTCGGAAGCTTGCCACGGAACACAATATCGGGATTTTCGGGATCGGTTACTGGAGCATTGTGCTTGATTTATCGCTCAATCCGGTCGAGTCGTATCCTCACCGGTGGCGCGATCTGGTTGATCCACGATTCAGGGATCTCATCACGGTGCATGGCTATAATGGCAAGGCGAGTATTGCCACTCTTCTGATGATTCTCAAAGAGCAGCTTGGCAGTGGCGCTGCAACAGATTTTGCGCGCAATATCCGCAATGTCTGGCATTTTGCAGAAATTCTCAAGCGTCTTGACTCCTCCGAACCACGTCGAACGTCCTTCAATCTTCTGCCTAATGCCGCGACAGTACAGATGCCCTCTCGCAAGCGCGGGGCAATTCTTGAGTTTGAAGATGGGCCTGTTCTGGCGCCGATGCTGATGTTTGTCAAAACATCACGCATGGAGGAGTGTCAGCCGATTGTCAATTTTTTCTACAGCGACATTATTCGGCAGGCGTTGAAACGAGGTGACTTCTCTTTTGCTGAAGATGTCAACTGGCAAGCGCCGTTCAGTTTTCCTTCATGGGATTATCTGCTGAACAACGACTATGAGGAGTTGACCGCCATGCTCGATAGTGAATTGAAACAAGGACTTCGCCCCGATGCTTTTCAAATCTGATGTGTATAAAAAATGAAACTTGTCACCATATCCGGCCCTCCGTCCTCTGGAAAAACTGCCGTGCTTGTCAATGTCATTAAGTCGATCAAGAACTCCGGGTTACATGCGGGAGCGGTGAAATATGACTGTCTTGCGACGGATGACGACGCGCTGTTTCGCTCACTTGGTATTCCCGTGCAGACCGGTCTCTCCGGCAATCTCTGTCCCGACCACTATTTTGTCAGCAATATTGAGGAGTGCCTGAAGTGGGGCATCTCCCTCAATCTCGATCTGCTGGTCTCGGAAAGCGCCGGATTGTGTAACCGCTGTTCGCCTCATATTAAAGGCGTTCTTGCGGTCTGCGTTATCGACAACCTGATGGGCGTTACCACCCCAAAAAAGATTGGGCCGATGCTCAAGTTTGCCGATATCGTCGTCATCACCAAGGGCGATATTGTGTCGCAGGCGGAGCGTGAAGTGTTTGCTTTTCAGGTTCGACGTGCAAACGCCAAAGCCAAAATCATGCACGTCAACGGAATTACCGGCCAGGGGGCAAGCGAACTGACCTCGCTGTTTCTGCAGGCACCCGAAACGGAAACCCTTGATGGAGGAATATTGCGCTTTTCCATGCCTGCCGCGCTCTGCTCCTACTGCCTTGGTGAGACAAAAATCGGCATGGAGCATCAGCTCGGAAACGTCAAAAGAATCAAAATCAAGCAGGAGCAACCATGATCGACATCCTTGAAAAGAAAATCGGACATCTGACCGCTGAATTTCCTCCACTGACCGAATTTTTCAGCGATTACGGCATCACCTTCAACGACCTTCATGCAACACTTGGAGAGACGCTTGAGGGTTTGGCTGAAGAGCATTACGAAGATATGGGGATTGACCGTGAGAAGTTGCTTGAAAATCTTGATGGCTTTTTACAGCGCGTCACCCTTTCCGAAATCGCTGAGGCACCCACGGTGTCAGAAATTACCATTATCGGCGGGCACGATAAAAACGGTCATCCTGAAGAGATTGAGCTGACGCTGCTGCGAGGTTCTGTCACAAGTATTGTGGGGCCGACCGGTTCAGGGAAAAGCCGTCTGCTTGCCGATATCGAATGGATGGCGCAGAACGATACGCCGACAGGCAGGACGATCCGGGTCAATGGCCAGAAGCCCGATCCCGAACTCCGTTTTTCCCTTGAGTACAAGCTGGTTGCCCAGTTGTCGCAGAACATGAACTTTGTGATGGATACCACCGTGGCGGAGTTTGTCTTTATGCATGCCGAAAGCCGGATGATCAGTGCTATCGACACGCTTGTTGCCGACATTATTGCACAGGCCAATCTTCTTGCCGGGGAACCATTTACCGCACAAACCCCGGTGACCGCGCTCTCCGGCGGGCAATCACGGGCGCTGATGATTGCTGATACAGCCTTTCTCTCATCGTCACCTGTTGTGCTGATTGATGAAATTGAAAATGCCGGTATTGATCGCAAGAAGGCCCTTTCACTTCTTGTCAGAAAGGAAAAAATTGTGCTGATGGCAACCCACGATCCCATTCTTGCCCTGATGGCTGAGCGGAGGCTCATCATCAAAAATGGCGGGATTCAAAAGATCGTCACGACAACGAGCAGGGAAAAAGAGAATCTGATCAAGCTTGAAGAGATTGACAACAAGTTTCTCGCGCTTCGTACACGTCTCAGAAGTGGTGAAATGCTTGAGGAGTTGTAGTGCGTGATCAGTTTCTCGATACTGACCGTTTGCGGCAATTGCATTACGGCAATCTTGTCCTGCGGCGCAGTGCTCATCTTTTTCTCGGCAGCGGTGTTCTTGTCGCTACTTCGCTTCTTCTCCTTTTTTGGCTTGTCACCAGTCATTGGGATCAGATTGCCACCGGCAAGGGATTTTCAGGTAAAGCGACTGCTGGAGAATCCTATGCTGTGGTTACCACCATGATTGCCCTTGCCCCCCCTCCTCGTTCTGTTTCTGAATCCATTTCAGCCTCTCCTGCGACGTTTCACAAGAGTTCCTTTACTCCCGGGAAGATCGTGAAAGTCAGGCAGGAAGATGCTGGAACAGATGAGACTGCGGCAACAAAAAGTGAGTTCAAACAAGCAATCCAGAACCATGAAGCGAATGATGTCGGGGGTGCCGGATCTGGAACGGGTGGAGATTATTCAGGGGTTGACGGTTTGGGTGACGATGGGGCAATATTTGGTACGTGCGAAAAAATGCCCGCATTTCTTGAACAGAAAAAACCGACGTACCCTGAGCAAGCGAGGCTTGCCGGTATTAGAGGAAAGGTGTTTGTGAAGGTACTGATAGGAGCAGATGGTCATCCGGTCAAAGCAATGATCATGAAACGTCTTCCTGAAGAGTGTCTTGCATTTGATACAGTGGCCTTGAAATCAGTAATCGAGTCAACATATTCTCCGGCCATCCAGAATGGCAGAGCAGTAAAAGTATGGTGTATTATTCCTGTCAGGTTTCAGCTTTATGAATACTGAAGGAATGATAATTCAGCGGTAAGAGCAAGGGGCGGTTCAGACTTCTTCGAGATGACGTTCAGGAGATAGTTCTCTACCTGAAAAGCATAGCCAGCAAAACGATTCTGAATCATGGGTTTGCCAAACACCCTGTATCTTCCAACAGGGCATCCGGCTTCGCAAGCTGTCAATTTATCAAATGTGCTTCACACGCCTCACCCTCTTCGAGAGCGTCAAGTATTTCATCAATTTTATCCTCGCTGTCAATCTCGCCATACCAGAAGCTTTCGGGGTAGACGACAAGCACAGGCCCTTTCTCACAAAGATTCAGGCAGCCGGTTGCCGAGACGGTAACGTCGGTCATTCCACGGTCGGAAAGTTCGCTTTCGATGTAGGGAATCAGGCTGAGCGACTCCTTTTTGTGACAGATTCCCTGTGGTGTGCCCTGCGCCCGAAAACTTGCGCAGACCAGAATGTGATGTTTTGGTTTATCCATGGTTGTTCTAAAGTTAATGGTTATCAATAAAAATCCTTGCTCCCGATATCGTCTTGAGCCTCGATGTGCAGAGTTTCTTGACTGCTTGTCAAATTTCAAACAAGAGCATCAACGTCTATCCTGTTCATCAAGTCTCAAAATGCAATACTATACCATCTCCTTACCCGCATCCTCCGCCGGTTCCTGAACAGCTTGATCCGCAGGCGTGGATCTGGCTGCTTTTCATCAGGTGTTTCAGATCCTGTCCGGTAAAGATGCCGTATACAGCCTCTTCGATAACGCCTTCAAGCACCAGCACCTCAATACCGTGAGCGTTCAGAACTTTTTTTGGCGAGTCGCCCGCGCCATTGACCAGCAGTGCCCGGCAGTCGCTGAGGGTTGCGGCCAAAGCCTCCCAACGCTCTTTTCCGCCGCCGGCAGGTGGCGCAGTTCTTGAGCCAATCAGGATGCACTCTCCGGAATCATCCATGCTGTAAATAAGAAAGCGGTCAGCTTCGCCGAGATGCTGGTTGATCAGTACCCCTTCAATACTGCTGACGGCAATATATGGACGAAGCTCTTCGGGGTTTTTGGGCATAGCCGCAGCCTCAGCAAGCTTTTGCATCATCTCTTCAGTGTTGATTTCTCCGATGATTCCGACCGCATCAGCCCTGCAGCGTGAGCAGTGTTTCATCTGTGGAAGAAATTCACTTGTCGCCTTCTGGATTTCAGTCACCATCTCCAGAGAAGGTTCATCAATATTTTCAAAAACAGTCTCTTTTGTGTTGTAGTATGGGAGACAGTTCAGGATGTCCGCCCCCAGCTCAGCCACCTTCGAAGCGACGGCAATCACGTGGGTATCATTGATGCCCGGGATAATAATCGAGTTCACTTTTGCCGTAACGCCAACTTCCTTCAGCCGTTTCAGCGACTCAAGCTGGTTCTTGATCAGCACTTTGGCCGCATCGATACCCCGATACATTTTTTTGTTGTACCGTACCCATGCATAGATCTCGGCACCTATCGCCGGATCAATGGCATTGATCGTGATGGTGACATGGCTGACCTGCAACTGGGCGAGCTCATCAATATACGGGAGCAGTTCGAGACCGTTGGTTGCAAGGCAAAGCAGCATCTCCGGATATTTCGCCCGAACCAGCCGAAGCGTCTCCATGGTTTCGTCCGGGTTGGCAAAGGGATCTCCAGGACCGGCAATCCCAACAACAGCAATGTTGGGAGAGAGTATCATTGCCTGATCAAGGTAGTACAATGCCTGCTTTGGTGACAGCACCTTGCTGGTAACGCCGGGACGGTTCTCGTTCATGCAGTCGAATTTACGGCTGCAATAGTTGCACTGGATATTGCATTTCGGCGCAACAGGGAGGTGAATGCGTCCGAACTTGTGTCGTGACGAATCGTTAAAACAGGGGTGGTTTGCAAGTTTAAGTGTCATAATATCCTCCCTTACATATAAGTGT
>CAILRB010000043.1 GCA_903836465.1 uncultured Chlorobiaceae bacterium | reverse complement strand
AGTAAACCCCCTCATAGAGCTCTTTAGCCTTTGCGTTAAACATATCGGAACTGATAAAACGGACGTTTAACTTTCCAATGTCAGTCATCTCTACCTTTGCAACAACTCTGCGTGACTTGTTCCAACTTTCTGCCTTGTACAGAAACGAATGATAGCGTTTGAAGCCTGCTGGTTGCTGCTTGACGTGTTCCATCAGGGATTCGACATGCTTGAGTAAAAGTGCGTTACGGGTCAGGCCAGTCACGCTGTAGCAATCATTTTGTTGGTCAATGAATGCAAAGACTTCTGGTGCTGAATAATGACTGTCACCGCGGTAAACCAGTATCGTATCTGGCCACTTTTGGCGAATACGTTCCACAATCCGTTTCACGTAGGAGACGATCTCCCTGCCTCCAGGGCGCTTTCCAGGCCGCAGTATCGAGGTGCCAGAAAAACCTTCATAAACATGCAGAGGTTGATAACAGGTCTCCTGATAATAACCGTTGAACAGAGCCAGTTGCTGATGGCCGTGCACAACATCTTCCGTATCGTCAAAATCCAGGACAATGACCTCGGGAGGCGCGGTGTACGAAGCGAGAAAATGATCCACAAAACCCTGTGCAATCTGACAGAGATCACGACGAGTAATCATGTTTTCCAGCCTGCTGAGCGTCGGTTGACTGGCTAAATCAAGACCGGTTTCAGGTAAACGACCAAGAGCCATTTTCATTGCCGGATCAATGCGTAAACTGTTGCTGTCATTACAATCTTCGTAACCACAGCTGATTTGAAACACCCGCTGGGTGCTGAGTTCATTAATACTGTGCGTAATCGAAGAAGAGCGCCGGGTATCATTGATGCACTTGGTCAGCATGCTGATGATGCCAAGTTGTGATTCGGTTTCACGCAAGAGCAAAACACCAGCATCGCTGGTGATGTTGCCACCATCAAAATCCAGTGCCACTTTTTTGCCCATTACCGGGGCTGCGGCTGATGCAGAATTGTATGAAAATAATGTTTGTTGCGTACTCTCTGTAGTGACTATATTCTCATGAAGGGGCTGCATAAATATCGCGTCTTATTTGTTGACTTTAACTACCAATAATATAAGCAATTGCGATATTTATTGCGCCCTTTTTTTATTGCTTTGATGAATAATTCAGGATAGTAACTATTTTTATGGTGACAATGTCTTGTTACGCTTGTAGCCGAATTTCTGACATAAGGATAATGTAAAATGAATATTGCGAAATCATATATAACTGACGAGTCAGGAAAGATAAAAAGTGTCATTCTTGATTATCAGATATATCAGAAAATTGAGGAACTTCTTCTTGATGACGGATTGCTGAAAGCTATGGAAGAGGTTCAGGATGAAGAAACTGTCGAATATGAGGACGTAAGAGAACTGATTAAGCAATTATGAAAATTTTCCTCAGAAAAACATTTTTAAAAGATATTCAGAAAGTCAGTGAACCGCAAAAGAGTCAGGTAAAATCTTTTCTTGAAGAGCTTCATGCCAGCCCTTCGATTTCAGAAAGCTCGCATAACATTAAGAAGTTAAAACACTACTGTCCGGTTATAACTCAAATAAATTCAATTGGTTACAGGTATAAGTATCCTGATTTATGCAAGCGGAATTCATAACTAATTGTTTTATATGGACTTTCTCGAACACACTGACACTCAAGATTTGTAGAAATGTGT
>CAILRB010000042.1 GCA_903836465.1 uncultured Chlorobiaceae bacterium | reverse complement strand
GTTACCAGTAAACATTAACTAAAATATTTTAGCCTTGGTAAAGATCAGACTTAAAAGAGCAGGAAGAAAAAAATTGCCGGTATACCAGATTGTCGTGGCTGATGCGCGCTCACCAAGGGACGGCAAATTTCTTGAAGTTGTAGGCCATTATCAGCCTACCGCAAAACCGCATGCTGTCACTATTAAAAAAGACCGTATTGTTTACTGGATGCAGACTGGCGCACAGCCGACGGCAACCGTGAATAGTCTTATTCGTACAACTGGATTGCTCTACGAACTACGGCTCAAAAGCATGGGACGCAGCGAGGCTGAAATTTCAGCAGAGATGGAAAAGTGGCAGGAGCACCAGAATGTAAGACGTCAGAAAAGACTTGCACTGAAGTCTCATCGCCGCAGTGCTAAAAAAGAGGCTGAAGCGAAAGCAGCTACGGGTGGAGAGGCGTAATCATCTTTTATGGTGAGGTCAGTGTGGAGCTCTATTTGACAGGTATCATTCTCAAACCGAAAGGGTTGAAGGGTGAGATGAAAGTGGAGGTTATTACGGATTTCCCTGAAAGTTTTCTTTCACGCCAGGAGTATTATGCAGGAAAGTCTGTCGATTCTGTTGAGCGCTTGAAGGTCAAAAAAGCGTCTCTTGCTGGAGGATTTGCATGGCTGTTCTTTGACGGGATTGATAACATGGAAAAAGCTGAAGCACTTTCAGGCTGGCAATTGTTTGTTGAAGAAGATCAGCTTTTGCCACAGCCGGATAACCGAGCCTATCTTCATGAGATTATTGGAATGAAGGTTTTGGATCGTCATCGAAGGGTGGTCGGCGTTGTTACCAATGTGATCACGATGCCTGCGCATGAAGTATACGAGGTTCAGGTCGACGGTAAAAAGATTCTGCTGCCGGCAATAGATGAGTTTGTTGAAGAGTTCAATCTTGGTGAAAAGTATATTATCATACCAAGAGTTGATGAATTTCTGTAAATGGTTGTGCCTCAGCCCATGGATGCAATAAGGATTGATGTTATTTCCGTCATTCCCGGTTTTTTTGATTCTCCGCTCAACAATGGGCTGTTAAGCATTGCACGAAAAAAAAACCATGCGGAAATTTATCTTCACAACCTGCATGATTACGGACTGGGCAGGTATAAACAGGTTGATGATTCGCCTTATGGTGGAGGTGCAGGGATGGTTCTCCGTCCAGAGCCAGTCTTCTCCTGTATAGAAGGGTTGCAGGCGGAAAGAGAGTATGATGCGGTGATTTTTCTTTCTCCTGATGGAGTGTTGTTTGAGCAGGCTATGGCAAACAGGCTTTCGATGATGCGTAATCTGATTATTCTCTGTGGGCATTACAAGGCCATTGATGAACGGATCAGGCAGAATCTGGTTACTATGGAGATCTCTATCGGTGATGTTGTTGTTTCAGGCGGGGAGATACCGGCACTGCTTCTTATGGATGCACTTGTCAGGGTTATACCAGGAGTTCTAGGTGATAGTGAATCGGCGTTGACCGATTCTTTTCAGGCAGGGTTCCTTGACTCTGCCTATTACACCAGACCAGCGGAATTCAGGGGGATGAAGGTTCCTGAAGTGCTGTTGACCGGTAATCATGGAAAGATTGAGCAGTGGCGTCATGAAAATGCTCTTGAGCGAACAAGACAACGGAGGCCGGATCTGCTTGATCGAGTTGAATTAGAAGGATATAAGAAAAAATAACGTAAATAAGTTGTTGTCATGGATCAGTTAATCAAGTTAGTTGAAGCCACCCAGGCGGTTACCGATTTTCCGGAAATCCGGCCGGGTGATACCGTCAAGATTCAGTTGAAGGTTATTGAGGGTGAAAAGGAGAGGCTTCAGGCTTTTGAGGGTGTTGTTATCAGCGACAGGGGAGCTGGCGGAAACAAGACCATCACGGTTCGCAAAATTTCTCATGGTGTCGGTGTTGAACGGATTATTCCAGTCAACTCACCGAACATTGAAAGTGTTACCGTTGTTAAACACGGCAAGGCCAGAAGGGCAAAACTCTTCTACTTGCGCAAACGTACCGGCAAGGCGGCATTGAAAGTCAAGGAACGCAAGATTGTAGAGAGCGCCTGATTTTATGGTAATCCCGGCATGCATGAATGCTGCCGGGTTTTCCCTCTATGCTTGAAGCCCAACGTTCCATCATGGTGACGAAAAAGGTATATCCCTGACCGGGTTGTTATAATCCTGTACTATGAAGCTCGTTACACATGGGAAAAGAGCTGTGGAAACCGATGACTCGGAACTTTTCCACCAAAAAATTTTTGATTTTTACCGGCAGAACCGCAGAAGTTTTCCCTGGCGCGAGACAACCGACCGATATGCTGTCATGATAAGCGAAATCATGTTACAGCAAACACAAGCCGAAAGGGTGGTTCCAAGGTTTAATCAATGGTTGCACCATTTTCCCGATTCAGTTCATCTTGCATCTGCTCCACTCAGAGAGGTACTCTCTATGTGGAGCGGGCTGGGTTACAACTCCAGGGCAGTGCGACTGCATCGTTGTGCTTCCATCATTGCAGAGTGTTATGGGGGGATTGTACCGTCACAGCCAGAACTCCTGAAAAAGCTTCCTGGTATAGGAGAGTATACCTGTCGGTCCATCCCTGTGTTTGCAGATAATCTTGATATGGCTGCGGTCGATACCAATATTCGTAGAATCCTTATCCATGAATTCGTGCTGCCTGAAGATATTTCTGCGTTCGAATTGCAGGGGATTGCTGACGCGGTACTTCCTGCAGGCCAAAGCCGAGACTGGCATAACGCTTTGATGGATTATGGGGCTCTTGTGGTTACCAGCAAAAAAACCGGGATTCGCCCTCTTGCCAGGCAGTCAAGGTTTCAGGGCTCAAAACGCTGGTATCGAGGCAGGCTCATAAAGGAGCTTTTGCAGGCGGAAGTTATGTCCCTTGAAGAAATCGAAGCCAAATATGCCGACAGCCCGTGGAATCTTGATGATATCATCATTGAACTCATTGATGAAGGGCTTGTCGAATTTCAGGAGAGTGCAAATCCTGGTGTTCGACCCATGCTCAAGATAAAAGGGTAATCCAGAACTCTGATTTTGGCTTCGCACATGAACATTTTTATTTAGTTTACTCCGTATTATAGACCATGTTAAGTGTATTATACAGTTTATCTATTTCGGAGGCGTAGATTGTTGTAATTACTTCCCGCTTGAGTTTCAAAGTCGGCGTTGCTTGACCGTTTTCAATGGTGAAGGGGTTTTCGATCAACAGAAACTTGCGCACCTTTTCATGGGTTGCAAGCTGCCGTGAAATGGTGCGCAGTAGTTTTTCGTAAATTTGCAGAATATTTTTATTTTCTATCAACTCTTTACTGGTTCCCACCATTATACCTTCTGCTGCGGCAAACTCTCTGAGTTTACTGAAGTTTGGTACTATAAGAGCGACCAGAAATGGACGTTTTTCACCGATCACAATGACCTGTTCGATATAAGGACTATCAGAAATAAGGTTCTCGATAGGTACCGGTGCAATATTTTTCCCACCAGAGGTGACAATGATATGTTTTTTTCGACCGGTTATTTTCAAATAGCCATCCTTGTCGATCTCTCCAATGTCGCCCGTGTAAAACCATCCATCCCTGATAACTTCCCGTGTGGCCTCTTCGTCATTCCAGTATCCCTTCATTATGTTCGGACCTTTGAGCAGTATTTCACCGTCCGGTGCAATCTTGACCTCAACGTTGTTTACCGCTCTTCCTACAGTACCGTACTTTATTCTTTCAGGGCGATTGACATGGGTGACCGGTGCGGTTTCAGTGAGACCGAATCCCTCAAGGATGTTGATATCAAGCGCCTGGAAAAACTCGCCGAGCTTTTGCGGCAAAGCAGCGCCACCTGAAACAAAAAAGCGCATTCTTCCCCCGAGCTTGTTTTTTATTTTTTTGTAGACCAGCTTTTCGGCTATTGCATGCTGGATGCCGAGAAGTTTTGGCGCACTTCCTTTAGTATCAATCTTGCGGTGATACTCACCTCCAGTTCTTAACGCCCAGTAAAATATTTTCTGTTTTATGGCAATTTCGTTAGAAATCTGCTTGAGTATGCTCATCTTGATGCGATCAAACAGTCTTGGAACCGTAAAGATGATGGTTGGCCGTGCTTCTGTCATGTTCAATGAAATCGTTTCAATGCTTTCGGCCAGATAAATGGTTGCTCCGCATGAGAAGAGCAGGTAATAACCTCCAGTTCGTTCATAAGCGTGTGAGAGAGGAAGAAAAGAGAGTCCACAGTCAGAATCATCAAGACGGATAACCGAGGAACAGGACTTGACGTTTTCACAAATGTTACGATGGGTAAGCATAACCCCTTTTGGCAGCCCGGTCGTTCCAGAGGTATAGATGATGGTGGCAACATCGTCAGGTTCTACAGGTGTGCGGTCAAGAAACCATGGTGTTTTTTCAAGAATTATTTTACCAGTAGCTTTTGCCTTGTTCAGGTCAAGAACATCCTCAACAGCTTCCTCGAGGCGGTTCATAACAACGATTACCGTTAATTCCGGCAGATTTTGCCAAATCGAAAGGATTTTGCCAAGCTGAAGCATATTTGAGACAACGACAGCTTTTGCACCACAGTTCTTGAGAATGTATTCTATCTGGTTAGATGGCAAAGAGGGATAGAGAGGTACATTGATGGCTCCGAGATTCAAAATAGCCATATCGGTCAGATACCATCCGGGTCTGTTTTCCGAAAGAATGGCGACACGGTCTTTTGCCTTCACACCGTTTTGTTTCAGAAATGCCTCAAAAGAGTGCACATCCTCTTCAAACGCACGATACGAAATTGGTTCATAGACGCCATTGATTTTTCGAGCAAAAGGAGATTTCGAATCAACGTCCCTGTAATGGTTGAAAACTGAGGAGAAAAGTTCCGGCAGTGTCTGAAAGTCAGGATTGATAAGTCCCATCAGTAAAAGGTATTTTCTTGTGATAGAGAACCTTAACGGGGAAAACAGTCTATGCTCCAATGAGGGTGTTACGGCACTTATAATGAATCAATAAATATTTAACGATACATTCTTATCTTTGCAAATTGTGATAATGAGTTTTAAGCATTTTTTTAGCCTTGTTTCCTGATTATTCATACAGATGACGAAAAAATCAAGTCTTTCATGGACTGGCTATGTCGGGCTCGGTCTTGGCATTATCCTGATTGTTTATCTTTTTAGCCAACTCGACCTTCTCCGATCGCTTGAACTTATTTCCTCAATAGGTTTCTCATCGTTATTTATTCTTTTGCCTTTTTTTTCGCTTCATCTTCTCGAAACTTTTGCCTGGACAAGGGTTTTTCCCAGAAGCATAACTACAATACCGTTTTTCAAGCTCCTGAAAATACAGTTTATTGCCGAAACTGTTTCCATGACGCTTCCTGCGGGAGTGGCGATCGGTGAACCTCTTCGTCCTTTTCTCTGTAACCGGTTTATAGGCATCCCACTTCCTTCAGGAGTGGCAAGCGTGGCGGTTCGCAAGCTTATGCTTGGTGTGGCCCAGGGGCTGTATACGATTATCGGTTCTATAGCAGGTTTTTCGCTTCTTCAGGTGGTTTCTGTCAGGATGCTTGGATTCGAGGGGCTTGGATATCTTATGGTCATGGTTGGCTTTGTAGTTTTTTCCCTTTTTTTGTTTTTTCTTTTGCTGCTGCTCAACGGAAAAGCAGCACAAAATGTCCATAGACTTTTGATGCTTGTTCCGTTCAAGAGAGTAAAAACATGGTTGCTTGTAAAGGAATCAGGATTTCTTGATACTGATGAGGAGCTGAGAAGTTACAGAGGTTCTTTTGTCGTAAGGCTGGTTCCTGTGCTGTTTATCTATCTTGTGGCTTGGAGCACGCTTGCGATTGAGAGTTATATTATATTAAGGCTTATGGGTATTGAAATCTCATTTTTGCAAGTGCTTGCCATTGATATAGCCCTTACGATGCTTCGTACTGTATTCTTTTTTATTCCTTCGGGACTTGGTGTACAGGATCTTGGTTATCTGGCATTTTTTCAGGCTCTCGGGATGCCTGATGTTCTTGCTTATGGAGGCGCATTTGTGTTGTTGAGGCGTTTAAAAGAGGCTATATGGTATGCGGTCGGTTACGGTATTATGTTTTTTTCAGGTGTTCATCTGCGTGATGTTGAAGGAGTCAGTACGGGAGGGGCATGAAGAAAAAAATTTTATTTATTTGCGGGTCAATGAATCAGACGACCCAGATGCATCAGATTGCAGGGTGGCTGACGGATTATGAGCAGTATTTTTCCCCCTTTTTCAGCGACGGTCTTCTCGGAAAAGCCAGTGATATCGGGTTGCTTGAGTTTACCATTATGGGACGCAAGCGGTCAGAACGAACTCTTGATTATCTTCGTGCTCATCATTTGAAGCTTGATCCAGGTGGTTTTGCCCATGCTTATGATCTTGTGGTGACCTGTACGGATCTTATTGTACCAAAACATATCCGATTAAAGAAAATAGTGCTGGTACAGGAAGGGATGACAGAACCTGAAACGATTCTTTACCATCTTGCCAGGAACTTTCATTGGGTGCCCCGCTGGATTGCCGGTACGGCGACTACAGGGCTCTCTGATGCCTATGAGAAGTTTTGCGTTGCCAGTGAAGGATACCGCGATCTTTTTGTACGTAAAGGGGTGAGCCCTGCCAAAATCGAAGTGACCAGCATTCCAAACTTTGATAATTGCGAGCAGTACCTTCAGAATGATTTTAAACATCATGATTACGTGCTTGTCTGCACGTCAGACAATCGTGAAACATTTATTTATGAGAATCGCAGAAAAAATATTGAGAAGTATCTTGAAATAGCGGAAGATCATCAGCTTCTTTTCAAGCTTCATCCAAATGAAAATGTTGAAAGAGCAATCAGGGAAATCGAGCGCTATGCTCCAGACAGCCTTGTGTTCAGTGAAGGTAAAACAGAAGAGATGATAGCTAACTCCAGGATGCTGATTGCTCAGTTTTCATCGACAATTTTTGTAGGATCTGCACTGAACAAGATCGTTCATTGCGGACTGCCTCCTGATCAATTAAAATCTTTGACTCCTCTTCAGAATAAATCTGCGGCAAAAAAAATTGCTGATATTTGTCGGCAGGTGATTGACGGCTGAACCGAAACTGTTTTCTTTATATGCATACCGTAGCAATCATTCCCGCGAGAGGCGGGTCAAAGGGGTTGAAAGAAAAAAATATTTATCCCGTAGCAAGAAAACCCTTGCTTGCCTGGACTGTTCTGCAAGCCTTAGCCTCGTCGAGCATTGATAAAGTTTTTGTTTCGACCGATGACCAGGCTATCGCCAGCATAGCCATTGAATATGGTGCGGAAGTAATTGTGCGTTCCCCTGAACTCGCCGGTGATAAGGCCAGCTCCGAATCGGCCATTCTCCATGCCATTGGAGTTATCGAGCGGGACTTCCAGATGCCGATTGACAAGGTTGTGTTTCTTCAGGCAACATCTCCTTTGCGCAAACCCGATGATATCGACCGGGCGGTAGCTGTATTTATTCGTGAAGGTGCAGATTCTCTGATTTCAGTAACGAAAGCTGACGATCTTACCTTGTGGGAATCAAGAAACGGGAAGTGGACAAGCGTCAATTTTGATTACCGAAATCGCGGTATGCGCCAGGATCGCCCTGCACAGTTTATAGAAAATGGCTCAATTTATATGTTCAAGCCAGAAACTCTTGTTACCTTCAACAACAGGATTGGCGAAAAACTTTCGGTTTATGAGATGGAGTTTTGGCAAACGTGGGAGATTGATTCTCTCGAAGAAATAGATTTAATTGAGTATTACCTTTATAAAAAAAACCTGGCACTCCAGGATGCAAACCAACAGAACCCTTAGATTACTGTTTTTATGAATTTCTTTTTATCCACCGATCTTGTTATCGGGGTTAATGAAGCGCTGAACCTGAATGGGCATCTTGCACAGTTGTCAGTGAAGAAGCCCGGGATCATTTATGATGCCAATGTTGCTGGCAGTCTTTATTTTCAGGATGTTCTGAAGAATCTTACCTCAGAATACAAAGATGCTGTATTGTATTGCAATGAATTTGGCGGAGAGCCAACGTATGCTCATCTCGAAAATGTGGCAGAATTTTTCAGGACAAACTCGCCTGATGCCATCGTTGCCATAGGTGGGGGAAGTACACTTGACCTTGGCAAAGGAGTTGCTCTTCTCATGACCAACGCGGTTCCTGCACTTTCCCTCAAGGGCTTTCCTTCAGGAGTGAATGATCCATTGCCGCTGATTACGGTACCGTCACTGCTGGGCAGCGGCGCTGAGGTCAGCTTTAATGCGGTCTTTATTGACGAGGCTGAGGGTCGCAAGCTTGGCATTAACAGCCGGAAAAATTTCCCCAAAAAAGCAGTGATCGATCCACAACTTTCCATGACAGCCCCATTTGAAAGCGTTATTGCTTCAGCCATGGATAGCCTTGTTCATTGTGTTGACAGTTTCGGTTCAGTAAAGCACACGGCGTTGAGCCGGATTTTTGCCATCGAAGGTTTTCAGCGTACCTTTTACGCTTTGCAGCAGAATCAGCTCGATCGGGCTGAGTCGCGACTTGATCTTGCGATAGGCAGCGTCTGTGGTACGGTGGCCCTCATGAATTCCGGTGACGGCCCGACGAATGGCTTTGCATACTATCTTGGAGTAAAGCATCGTGTTCCACACGGTCTTGCGGGAGCAATTTTTCTCAAAGAGGTGATGCGTTACAACCATCTTCATGGCTATGAAAAGTATGCCCTTCTTAATCCAATGCGCTCAACCCCCTCACCAAAAGAGGCAACGGCTGAACTGCTTGAGGAGATGGATGAACTTTACAGGCAGCTTCAGATTCCAACACTTGTTCCTTATGGATATGGGAAGGGTAATGCTGAAGAGTTTGCGCATAATGCTTCAGAAGCCCTGAAAGGCTCATTTTCGGGCAATCCCGTTGAATTTACCGAAGAATCGGCACGGAATGTTGTTTTTCAATTAACCTAAAAGAACAGGACACCTATTATGGCGGGCGCAGAACTCATCGGTCGTGAAGAACTGGCTGAAATACAGGAGCTTTTCAGTCGGGAAAAGGTCAATTTGTACCGTTACGGCGGAGGTAATTATAAAGCAAGGGAGTTTGAGGAAAAATTTGCAGCATGGATGGGCGTCAAGTATGCCCATGCCGTTTCGTCAGGGACAGCAGCCATTCATTGCGCGCTTGCTGGTGCCGGGATTGGAGCTGGTGATGAGGTCATAACGACAGCCTGGACGTTTATAGCCCCAGTGGAGGCCATCAGTGCTCTCGGCGCAATACCTGTGCCGGTTGAGCTTGATGAAACCTATCATCTTGATCCTGTTGAAGTGGAAAAGGCAATCACTCCAGCAACGAAAGCGGTTGTTGCTATTCCTATGTGGGCCTCTCCGAAAATGGATGAACTTGTGGCTCTCTGCAAGAAGCATGGCCTGATACTGATTGAAGATGCCGCACAGGCGCTTGGTGCATCGTACAAGGGACAAAAGCTTGGTACGTTTGGCAGTGTTGCGTCGTTCTCGTTTGATGCAGGCAAAACGCTCCACACTGGTGAGGGCGGGATTATTGTAACCAATGACAAGGAGATCTACGATCGTGCGGCCGAGTTCTCCGACCACGGACACATGCACCTGCCAGGTCTGCCGAGGGGAAAAGATCCCAGAAGATCAAAAGGGCTTAATTTACGTCTCAGTGAAGTGACTGCGGCAATCGGTCTGGCTCAGCTTGCAAAAATTGATACCATTCTTTCAGCATCAAGGGAGAACAAGAAAAAAATCAAGGATGCCATTCGTCATCTCGATAATATTATTCTCAGGCCTTTCAGTGACGAAGCTGGATCTCAGGGAGACACCCTGATATTCAGGGTCAGGAATCGTGAAGCGGCACTGCAGTTTGAAGCACATTTGACGGAGCATGGTTTTGGTACCAAAATTTTACCAGAAGCACTTGACTGGCACTTCGCTGGAGTATGGGGTCATCTTCTTGGTGAGTATGACCAGTACCGTGACACTGATCTTGAAGCGCTCTGGCCGAAAACCGGTATTATGCTGCGCAGCAGTATCTGCCTGAATATTCCTGTGCTGATGGATGATGCGACCATTGAAAAGCTTGTCAAAGCGATTATTACCGGTGCGGAAAAGATAGGATAGTTGGATCTGTTTGCAACAAAAAAGCCTGCAGGATGCAGGCTTTTTTGTTGCTGGAGGCGAAGAGCGGACTCGAACCGCTGTAGAAGGTTTTGCAGACCTCTGCCTGACCACTCGGCCACTTCGCCATTTCAAGAGTGTTAAGGTAAGAAAAAAGTTATTCTTTTCAAATCAATGGCCATTTATTAATACGATCATGATAGAAGCACTCTCTTTTCCAATTCTCCTTGCTCTTCTTGTCTTACTTGGCTTTGTGGCGTATCGTATCGTACGTGACGCTCCTTTGAAAGCTGAACTCCAGCGACTTCGTGGTGTTGAAGAGGAGGCGAGTGCAGTAGCCATGAGGCTCGAATCGAAATCCAAGGAACTTGAAAGTTTAAAGATTCTGCAAGCACGGCTTGAGGCTGATATCAGTAACGAACAACGTAGCGCCGCAGAAAAAACTGCTCTGATGCAGGAGTCGGAATCGAGGTTGAAGATAGAGTTTGAAAACCTCTCCAACAGGATTTTTGAGGATAGGGGAAAAGCATTTGGTCAGGAGAACCGCGAACGTATGGAAGCTCTTCTTTTCCCCTTGCGCGAACAGCTTGACGCTTATCGAAAAAGGATTGAAGAGGTCCATGATACAGATACAGCCCTTTCAGGGCAGCTCATTGAAGAGGTACGCCAACTGCAACGGCTCAGCGGCAGGGTCAGCGATGAAGCAAACACTCTTGCACGGGCTATCAAGGGTGAGTCAAAAAAGCAGGGCGACTGGGGCGAAATGATTATCGAAAGGGTTTTCGAAGCTTCCGGCCTGGAAAAAGGGAGAGAATATATTGCCCAGGAGAGTTTTCGAACTGAGGATGGGTTACTAAAAAGACCGGATTTTATGGTGTTATTGCCTGGCAACAAGGCGGTTATTGTAGATTCAAAGGTTTCACTTACCGCTTATGAACGATTTTGTGCCCTTGATGAAGATGCTCCACGCCAGACGGCGCTCAAAGAGCATGTGCAGTCTGTCCGTCGTCATATAGCCGAATTACAGGCAAAAGAGTACAGTGGCATTGATGGAAACAGAACGCTCGATTTTGTCATCCTGTGTATTCCCCTTGAACCTGCATGGCAGGCCGTCATGAAGGCCGATCCAGATTTGATGTACGACCTTGCCGGTAAAAATGTTGTCCTGTGCGGCCCGACAACATTGATGATCACCCTGAAGCTCATCGCCCAGATCTGGCGACGAGAGAATGAGAACCGTAATGCGGAACTTATTGCTGAAAAGGCCGGGAAGATCTACGATCAGGTTCTTCTCGTTTTTGAGGCCATGACAGAAGCGCGCAAAAGACTTTCAGGTGTGTCGGACTCGTTTGATATTGCTTTAAAACGCATCAAAGAAGGAAGAGGAAATCTTGTCGGCAGGGTCGAAGAGATTCGGAGGCTCGGTGCCAAGGTAACCCGACAGATTCCGTCGAATTTTGCGATCGATGCTGAAAACGATGAAGTCAAGAGCGATTAACAAGGCTTATGCCCTTGACTCATCATAGGCCATGATATCCCGCTCAATATTTGCTCCTTCATTGTTCAGGGCGACTTTAAGGTCATAATCCATCTGCAGCCCAAACCAGAACTGTGGTGGGGTACTGAAATATCGACCAAGACGCAGAGCTGTTTCAGCGGTAATGCACCTCTTTCCTGCTATTATTTCGTTGATACGCCAGACAGGAATATGGATATCTTCGGCAACTCTTTTCTCACTAAGCTTCATGGGGCTGAGATATTCTTCAAACAGAACGGTTCCTGGATGAAGTGGTGACATTTTCCTGGCAAGCATGAATGAGTTTTCCTCGTGGTAAACAAAAGTTTCAATTATCGAACAGTGTATAAGAAGATTACCATTTTTTTATGGATTTATGTCATTTATTTTTGCACTCAAATATCAGCATTCTCCTGTTTCGATTCTCCAGGTTTTTTTCGAAAACAGATAGAGTTCCTGTATCGCCTCAATAACCACTCTTCTTATAAAATTGTTGAGGCCTGAGTTTTACACCGTTTGCAGTGAATTCTTGTAAGGCTTCATCTTCAAGACAGAGGCCTCGATGCTGGCGGAGAAGAGGCGTTATTAAAATATTTTTTTGATTTCACGCTAACTGATACTATATTGATATCAATTAAAAGGAGCTATGAAAGTACTGACAAAAAAAACGGATTATGCAATACGGGCCTTGTTGATGCTCGGAGCAAAAAGAGGAAGCTATCTCTCTGCAAAAGCAATTGCGGTTGAACAGCAGATGCCTTACCAGTTTCTTCGCGGTCTCCTCCAGGAGATGATTCGTCATAACTTGATTGTGTCGAAGGAGGGGGTTAAAGGAGGGTTTATGCTGGAAAGGGATCCTGATGAGATTCGTGTCAGGCAGTTGATTGAAATATTTCAGGGGGCAGTGCAGGTCTCGGAGTGTGTGTTTCGCAAGCAGATTTGTGCAAATCGGTCGCGGTGTGTACTTCGTCATGAAATCATGCGAATTGAGGAAGTTGTTAATAGTGAATTTGAACAAGTAACGATAGGGAAGCTTCTTCGGAAGCTCAATGCAGGAAGTAATATGATGTCAGCGCTGAAGAAAGAGGACAAAACATTACAAGAGGGGTAATGAACGATGAAACGAGAGATTATTACAATAGATGAGAATAAGTGTACCGGCTGCGGTGACTGTATTCCAGGATGTCCCGAAGGCGCATTGCAGGTTATTGATGGAAAGGCCCGTTTGATAAGTGATTTGTTTTGCGACGGACTTGGAGCCTGTCTTGGTTATTGTCCAACCGGTGCAATGAAGATTGAAACCCGAGAGGCTGAGCCCTATGATGAAAAACGGGTGATGCATGAAAGTATTGTGCCAGGAGGTACTAATGTCATTGCAGCGCACCTGCAGCATCTTGCTGATCATGCCCAGAATGTTTACCTGGAGCAGGCGCTTGAATACCTTCAAGAGCAGGGGATTGCAAATCCTCTGAAAAATATGAGCTCAGAAAAATCTGCCGTCCCTCATGCTCATGTAGGCCACGGTGGAGGATGCCCGGGGAGTCGGACGATGGAATTCAATGAAAAGGGAAGCAAACGTGCTTCGCCTTCTCTGGGTCTTGAGAGTGCCCTGCGTCAATGGCCGATTCAGCTTCATCTCGTTTCACCGCAGGCGCCTTACTTCCAGGGTTCAGATTTGCTGCTTGCTGCAGATTGTACTGCCTTTGCAGTCGGTGATTTCCATGGCTCTTTCATGCGCGGAAAAAGTCTGGCCATTGCCTGTCCGAAACTTGATTCCGATATGGATATTTATGTTGAGAAGCTTACGGCAATGATTGATATGGCTCGCCTCAATACCATCACTGTTGCAATCATGGAAGTTCCCTGTTGTGGCGGGTTGATGTCGATTGTTTTGGAAGCGCTTCGAAATGCCCGGCGCAAGGTTCCCGTGAAAAAAGTGCTTATCAACTTAGAGGGTGACATTATGTCCGAGGATTGGATTTAAAATTAGAGAAAATTGAAGTAATGAGGGTAATATGCTGAAGGATGCGATGGGCGGATATCGCGGAACGGCCTGTGAAATAAGCAGAATTATTCTGAAGTATCCGGAAAATGCGGAGGCGTGGTACAACAGGGGAAATGATCGTGCAAGTTGCGGTGAGTTTAGGGAAGCTCTCAGTGACTATACCATGGCTCTGCAACTTGGTCTTCGATTTCGTGAAGCCATTAATGCTTACGGCAATCGTGCTATGGCAAGAATCGAAACAGGTGATCTTGATGGGGCAATTGAGGATTTCAGCGTGATCATTGAACGGAAACCAAAAAACCTCTGGATGTTACGTACAGCATATCTGAACAGGGCTTTACTGAAAGAAAAAAAAGGCGACTCTGCAGGCGCAATTGATGACAGAAGAATAGCGATGCAGCTCTCGTCGAATAAAAAAACAACATTATAATAATGGAGGATAGAACAATGGGAATGTCTTGTAACCAATGTCAGGAGAGCATTCATGGCACCGGATGCAGAGCGCGCGGGGTGTGCGGAAAGGATGAATTGACAGCAAAACTCCAGGATGTACTTGTCTATGCAACTGAGGGGCTTGCGCTTTCGGCTGAAAAACTCCCTGAGGGCGTATCAAGAAAAGTCGGCCAGCTTATCAGCGAGTCGCTTTTTGTCACGGTTACCAATACCAACTTTGATGAGGATGCAATTGTTGTTCAGATCTTGAAAACTCTTGCACTGCGCGACGAATTGAATGCAAGGCTGGCTTGCAAGCTCCTCCATGATGCTGCTCAGTGGAGTGGAAGTTCAAAGGAGGATTTTCTTTTGAAAGCCCTCGTTGTCGGGCTCGACAGCCTCAGTGAAAACGAAGACCTTCGTTCACTGAAAAGCCTTGTGCTCTTTGGCATCAAGGGACTTGCAGCCTATACCGATCATGCAGCCGTTCTTGGCTATCACGATGATGATATTTATGCTTTTTATGTCAAAGGCCTTTCTGCACTGACCAAAGACCTTTCAGCGGATGAGCTGACCGCCCTTGTACTGGAAACTGGAGGAGTTGCCGTTAAGGCAATGGCCTTGCTCGACAAGGCAAACACTGAAACGTATGGACATCCCGAAATTACCCTGGTGAAAACCGGTGTCGGCCAGAATCCCGGTATTCTGATTTCAGGTCATGACCTGCGTGATTTGGAGGATCTGCTCAAACAGACAGAAGGAAAAAGTGTTGATGTCTATTCGCACTGTGAGATGCTTCCTGCGCACTACTATCCTGCTTTCAAGAAATATTCACACTTTGTTGGTAATTATGGTGGTTCCTGGTGGTCACAGGACAAGGAATTTGACTCTTTCAATGGGCCCATTCTCATGACAACCAACTGTATTGTTCCGGTTCGGGAAGCATATCGCAACAGGATGTTTACTACCGGTATGGCAGGTTATCCAGGACTGAACCATATTCCCGCCAGACCAGAGGGTGGCCAGAAAGATTTTTCCGCACTTATTGCTCTTGCCAAAACTTGTAAATCTCCGGTAGAGCTTGAAAATGGCCAGATTGTCGGAGGCTTTGCGCACAATCAGGTGCTTGCGCTTGCCGACAAGGTTGTGGATGCGGTGAAGTCCGGTGCTGTCAAGCGCTTTATCGTGATGGCCGGTTGTGATGGTCGACATGCTTCACGGCGTTACTATACCGATGTTGCAGCGGCATTGCCAAACGATACCATTATCCTGACTGCGGGGTGCGCAAAGTATCGCTATAACAAGCTTGAGCTTGGTGATATAGCAGGTATTCCCCGTGTTCTCGATGCCGGTCAGTGTAATGACTCATATTCGCTTGCGGTGATTGCCCTGAAACTCAAGGAGGTTTTTGCACTTGAAGATATCAATGATTTGCCAATCTCTTTCGACATTGCCTGGTACGAACAGAAAGCTGTTACGGTATTGCTTGCCTTGCTCTATCTTGGAGTGAAAGGAATTCGCCTCGGACCAACACTTCCAGAGTTTCTTACCCCAACGATTGCTTCTATACTGGTCGAGAAATTTGGTATCAAACCTATAGGAACTGTTGCGGCTGATGTTGAAGCTATGATGGCTGGAACCTGACAATCAATAATGTACTGCCGCGTAAAAAAGGTTTTTTTTGATTTCGCTGATGACAAACTGATAACTTTTCTTGTTTTGCCACCAAAGAATCCTGTGCCACCATGCAGGACTTGTTTGAATCAGAATGAATTTTTTTGAGGAACCATCAAATGCCCTGCTCCACGTCTGCTGAAGGCGGAGCAGGTGCGGTGGGTCGCTGACGATAAGTGCACTTTTCCATCCTTTTTTTTCCATGGTGTTTGAAGTATTCAAGGCTTCCTCCCAAGTCGTTTTTGATTTAGCATCAACCTTAATGGCATTTTTTGGTACCCCGAGTTCCATCATTCGACGTTCACGCCAGTTGGGGTGATTTGGATGGTAAAACCGTTCATCAATACCTGTCAGAATAATATGGGTGGCATACCCGGCATGGAAGAGTTCCGCTCCTTTATGTATTCGAAGCCCATTATCACCTCCTAACACAATAATGACATCGGATTTTTCTGGAGTGCCAGCAAATTGTGAAACCAGAACTCCAAGGCTGAAAAAAAAGAGGGCAGTTAAAGTGCTTACCGAAAAAAGCAAAATCAAGACCCGATTAAAAAAGAGTTTCATAGAGCTGGCTGGGGGAGTTTGATCCTGTATTACAAGTATTCTTTTCGTTACATTCAAGTTCAAAAACTTTATAAATCCAAATATTTTCCATTTCAGCAACTATCCAATGTTACTGGAAATCTCTGGAATTATATTGGACGCCTCAAAGAATTTCTGATAGTAACGAAAATGAGTGATAATACCATAGGGACTTTCTCGGCAGATGCAACGAAGGGGGAATATGAATCCGCTTTTAGTAAAGCTGTTGTAGAAAGTATTCCCGGTTCCTTTTCTATTAATGATGCCAACGGGCAACTTGTTTGGTGGAACGCCTATCATCGTGATGAGATCGTAGGAAAACCTGAACATGAGATGCCTTATACGAATGCGCTTGATGTTTTTCATCCTGATGATAAAGCTTATGCCCTTGAGTCAATGCAGAACATTTTGAAGTTTGGCATTGAAGTCACTTCTGAAGGAAGAGTATTGCTTTGCGGAGGGCCTAAGTTCCAGTGGCGGATGATAACTGGTCGCAGGATCATTGTCAATGGCAACCCGTTTGTTATCGCTATCGGTATTGACATTACTGAACGTAAGCGATTCGAAGCTATAACGGCATTTCGTTTACATCTTCTTCATATGGAGTCAAATTCCATTGAGGAATTACTGAGAGCTACACTTGATGAGGCTGAACGCCTGACTGAAAGTTCTATTGGTTTCTGCCACTTTATTGCTGAAGATTCTTCAATACCGGTATTGCGGGTTTTGTCCTCCAGTATGCAAGTCAAGATGCAATCGATGGAAGGCAAAGAAAATTATCCTTCGTTCACTGAAGACGAGATGATGGCCGAAGTGGTAAGGGAACACAATGGGGTAATTTATAATGGTGCAATACCTGCAAATCGTCATGACGATCCGGATTCCTCTTCCCAAATACAGCGGAGAATCTTTATTCCGTTAACACGAGGAGTAACTGTTTCCGCAATTTTTTGTGTTGGAGATAAACCTTATGATTATGATGAGGATGATTTGAGGATGGTGAGCGCTCTTGCAAATCTTGCCTGGGATATTGTCGCTCGCAAACGTGCAGAGCAATCTGAACAAAAAATACAGGAAGTGCTTTTGCAGGCGCAGAAAATGGAGCTGGTAGGTCAGCTTGCCGGAGGTATAGCTCACGACTTCAATAATATGTTGGGAATTATACTTGGCAATGTCGAAATCGTCATTTCTATGTACTCTATTGAAGATTCTGTGCTAACAAATCTGAAGACTATTCTCAAAGCAGTAGAACAGTCTGCCGATCTGACACGCCAACTCCTTGCTTTTTCACAAAAACAGGCTGTGATGCCAATTGTTCTGGATCTGAACACGATGGTTGAAAGAATGCTTCCTTTTCTCAGGCGACTGATAGGAGAGAATATTTCTCTGGTATGGATACCAGAACGTCATCGTACTCTTATAAAAATTGATCCTTCTCAAATCGATCTTATTCTTGGAAACCTTTGCGTCAACTCACGTGATGCAATAAGCGGAATCGGCAAAATTATCATCAAAACTGAAATGGTTCATGTTGATAAAGCTGAGTGCATTGCAGGCCATCCCTGCAAAAAACCTGGAAACTATGTGAGGCTTATCGTGACCGATAACGGTTGTGGAATTGATAAAAAAGATCTTCCTCATATTTTCGAGCCTTTTTTTACCACCAAGGGAGTGAAAAGAGGTACAGGCATGGGGCTTTCTACTGTCTATGGTATTGTCAAGCAGAACAACTCTTTTATTGATTGCCGGAGTGAGCTTGACCGGGGGAGCAGCTTTATCATTTATCTACCCCTGCATTCCGGTTATGAAGGGATGGAACAGCGCGAACAACCGTCGCCGATCAGTCACCGCAAAGAAACGATATTACTTGTTGAAGATGAGCCTGATATCCTGAATATCTGTAAGTTTACGCTTGAAAATAACGGTTATACAGTACTCAATGCGGCAACTCCTGGAGAAGCAATCAGTATTGCCAATAAACACAAGAGTCAAATTCACCTGCTTTTGACTGATGTTGTTTTGCCCGAGATGAACGGTTGTGATTTGTCAAAAAAGCTTCTCTCACTCTATCCAGACCTTAGAACCCTGTTTATGTCGGGTTACACCAACGATATTATTACAGGTCATGGGTTACTTGATCCGGGGGTGAACTTTATTCAGAAGCCGTTCTCTACCAATACTCTTCTATTGTCTCTTCAAAATATATTTGTGACTCGATAATGTTCTGAAAAGATAACGGTAGCAGCAGCCCCCTCTTTACGTAAAGGGGGCTGCTGCCAGAACCATACAAGAGCGAAGGAATCAGGATGGTTTGGTGATATCGTTTCCGGATTCTTCCTGTTGCAAGGGGAGATGAGGTAATTTGTCAGTCGACGGATCAAGTAAACGTACTGCTCCGGCAAATCTTTTTTCGAAATAGTCCTGCTTGAGTTGGTCTTCGGTAATTCCCTTGGAAAGTGAAGAATGAACAAAGGTATCATTACCGATAAAAATACCTACATGGTTAATTCGCTGACCATGTGTCTGAAAAAAAACAAGGTCTCCGGGTTGGAGGTCATTCTTGCTTACTTTATTCCCTATGGCAGACATCTCTCTTGAAGATCGTGGAAGATGCATATTAAATACCTTGTCATACATGAAACGCACAAATCCTGAACAGTCAAATCCTCTGGGAGTCTGACCGCCAAACCTGTATCGGGTTCCAAAATATTGAGTGACGTTATTAAAAAAGCTTTGCATTGAAGCGGTCAGGCGGGTAGACCCGGCAACGGGTGCAGCCTGCACTGTAGTTTCAGCGGGAAGATCACAAAGTGCATTATCAGGCAGTGCAAACTGAAAGAGTGAGGTTGCAATGCATAGAACACTAATAGAATAGGTTCGTATGAGTTTTTTTAAGGGAAGACTCACACTGGCAGATGAGGAAAATAGTTGCTGAGGAGGCATAGGCATGTAACTCTAAAGGGGTATTTTTCATGTCTTGGCTACAGCCTCAATATAACAATTTCCTGAGAAACTCCTTTTGAAAATGCTACTTCAGCTTGGTACCACAAAAAAAGAGGGGACAGGAACTCACCAACATTTTCTGGCGCCAATGGTTTTGTCTGATTCGATTAGCTTTCTTGTACTTATGGCAAAACAAAAGAATATTCAGTGTACGGAAAAGAGAGCGTGCAAATTGAATATTTTATCAATAAAGGCTGTCGTTTTTAAAGAGAGTTTTTCATAAATTCCGATCATTAATAATTTGCGGTTCGCTGTTATTGTATACTAGTGTCTTAACTAACCATTATTTAATATAAATAGATGAGCTACAGGCTTTCCTTTTTTCTCAGCCTTATGTTTATTCTTGCCGGTTGTGCTGGACAAAACAGAGAAAAAACAGTGAAAGAACACTCTCCAGATAGCAAACTGCAGATTGGTCTTGTTTTTGACGTCGGTGGCCGTGGCGATAAATCATTCAATGATTCTGCTTATAACGGTCTTGAGATTGCAAAAAAGAAGTATGGTACCAATTTTCTCTACGTTGAACCACAGGGAGAAGGGGCTGATCGGGAGGCTGCTTTGCGTCAGATGGCAACAGACCCTGATATAGGGCTTGTTATCGGCGTAGGTCTGCTTTTCAGTGAAGATATTACAAGGATTGCATCGGAATTTCCTGATAAAAAATTTGTCTGCATTGATTATATCAGCCAGCCCAACATTATTATACCTAAAAATCTCCAGGGAATTGTTTTTGAAGAAAAGAAGGGCTCTTATCTGGTAGGGGCTTTGGCCGGAATGATGACCAAAACAAAAACTGTTGGTTTTATCGGCGGAATGGAATCAAGCGTCATCAAAAAATTTGAGACCGGTTTTATCAAGGGAGTTCGTTCGATCAATCCAGAAATAAAAGTGATTTCTGGTTATATAGGTATGACCGGTTCTGCATTTGCAAATCCAGCCAAAGGCCGGGAACTTGCACTTGGACAGTATGGAAGGGGAGCTGATATTATTTACGAGGCTGCAGGAGCAAGTGGACTTGGTGTTATTGAAGCAGCCAGGGAAAGGAACGCTCTTGTTATCTGCACAGATCGGGATCAGGAGTCCGAAGCGCCCGGATTTGTGTTGTCAAGTATGACCAAGGCCGTCGACAGGGCTGTTCTGAAAACTGTGGAAAATGTGCTGAATGGCAGTTTCAAGGGGGGAGGCGTTGCGGTCTTTGGTCTTGACGACCGCTATACTGACTATGTTTATAATGAAAAAAATGCATCATTGATCGGCACTAATAACCATAACCAACTTGAGGATATTCGTAATAAGATAGTAGCAGGGAAAATTGTTGTTGATGAGACCGCCATTGGACAATGATAATAGCAGAGCCTTTCAGTAACCACTGATGGTCTTTTTTTGAAAGCGGAAAAAATGAAGAATTCTTAATTGATTAGTACAATACTGGTGAATAAAAAAATCCTTGTAACAGGGGCAACAGGTTTTATTGGTTCGAGTCTTGTGAAAAAGCTGGCATCCACTAACGATGAAGTCTTTATTCTTGTTCGTAAAAGTTCAGATCTAACCTCTCTTGCGGATGTTCTGCATAAGGTACATCTTGTTTATGGAGATATTACCGACAGGGCTTCTCTTGATTCGGCCCTCCAGGGAATTGATCTGGTCTATCACTCTGCTGGTCTTACCTACATGGGGGATAAAAAAAACGCCTTGCTCTATAAAATCAATGTTGATGGTACCAGAAATATTTTAGAGGCCGCCTCCGCCACTGGAGTCAAAAGAGTTGTACACGTCAGTTCAATAACTGCTGTAGGAATTGCCTTCGATAAAAAACCGGTCGACGAATCCGTTATCTGGAATTTCCATGCTATCAGCCTTGAATATGCCAGAACGAAACACCTCTCAGAAATTGAGGTTGCCAAAGCCATAAAGAGAGGGCTGGACTGTGTTATTGTCAATCCTGCGTTTGTGTTTGGTGCTGGCGACATAAATTTTAATGCAGGACGGATCATCAAGGATATCTATAATAAAAGGCTTCCCTTTTATCCCCTTGGCGGCATCTGCGTTGTCGATGTTGAGATTGTTGCAGAGACCATAATCACTGCCATGGAAAGAGGAAAAACCGGGGAACGCTACATCCTCGGCGGTGAAAATGTCTCCTACAAGCAGCTTGCTGACACGATTTCTCGTATTACCGGAGCACCAAAAGTTAATTTTCCACTTCCATTCTGGTCAGCAAGAATACTGAAATCTGCACTCGATCTCTATAAGAACAAGAACCGTATATCGAAACTTTTCAATATGTCAATGTTTAGAGTTGCCTCCCATTTTCTCTATTTTGATTCGTCCAAGGCAACCCGTGAACTCAACATGCAATACCAGTCACATGAATACAGTATAAGGAACGCCTACGAGTGGTACCGCGACCGCGACATGCTTAACTGATATTTTTTATCCTTTGCGACTGAAAATCATCATTCGTGGTGAGTCATTTGCTGAGAATGATTCACCCTGGTAGTTTCCAACAATAGTTACCACAGAAAATCCCTCGTTCTGAAGCATAGCACGAATCTCCTCCTCATTGTAAAGCCGAACTGACTCATTGAAGGTAACTGTTTCCCCGAAAGGGGAGGTAATGCTCATGCTTTTGGTAATTCTGTCACCATTAAACGCGCGTTCCTCAATAACTGAAAGGTTGCCTGCGTTTCGTCGGGAGTAAGGAACCAGATTTTTTGCAAGATGGAGAGGATTAAGAAGGTCCAGCACATACCATCCATTACTTTTCAGCAATCCGTAAGCATTCTTGATGACCTGTTGATCATCTCTTTTCAAGTCAAAATAGCCGAAACTGGTAAAAAGCTGAACAACAAGATCATAAAGATCGTTGGCAGCTATAAGCCTCATGTCGCAACAGGAGAGTTTCAGCGGTAAATGGCGTTTCAATGCGGCTTTTCTGGCCTCCTCAAGAAGATATGGTGAGAGGTCGTTTCCTGTGACAGTATAGCCGAGTCGGGCAAGCTCAAGGGCGTGGCGGCCTGCCCCGCAGGCAATATCGAGCACTGACAGGGATACTGGCTTTTTCAGGTCAAGACCAGATATGGAGAGGATAGTATGAATGCAGCGTGCAGCTTCATCATTGTCCCGGTGGCTGTAGAGCTCAAGGTAGAGCGGATGGTTAAACCACTCTTCAAACCAACTGAGAGATGACTCATTTTTTGAAGAATAGAGTCTTTTTGCCATATCTATGGAAAGAAAAAGGCGGAGAGGTAACAGGAGAGAGTCAGGGCATCCTGTGATACCCTGAAGAAATATCCTGTGTAATTACTTTGCGTAATCAGCAATTGCCTTTGTAAGAATTACCTGATCATTTTCCCCATTCGGGATTCGGACGTTTTTCTCAATGAATTTCCAGGCATTGGTTTTTTCTGACTTCACGGAAAAAATAAGTTTGGCACACTTGAAATCACTGGTACCTGTTTTTTTGCCTTTATCTGCAAATGATTGTTTCTTTGCCATGACTTGTAAAGTAGTTCTTTTTGTTAAGAGGTTCTGCTGTCGTTTTTCCTCAAAATGAATCGAAGTTTAATAAAATTATAACCGATAACCAAGTTTTCTACACAATCAATGACTTCTTTACAAGGTTTCCGCTTCAAGAAGTTTTCCCTTATGGAATATTCCTCTTGCTTTTCCTTTCAGGGAGCGGTTGAGAAATGGAGTGTTTGACGATTTTGATTTCAATGTGCTTGAGGTAACGCTCCATAAAACATCAGGGTCGATGATTGAGAAATTAGCCTGTTCTCCTGGTACAAAAAGAATGGGTTTGAGTTTCATGATCTTTCTTGGATTAACAGAAAGCAGTTCAATGGCGCGAGACATGGTAATTACTTTTTTTTCAACAAGTTCGGAAATGGTAAGACCCAGGGCTGTTTCAAGGCCGATAATACCAAAAGCAGCCTGATCGGGTGGACACTCCTTTTCATGGGAGGCATGGGGAGCATGGTCTGTCGCTATGGCATCAATCGTCCCGTCAGCAAGCCCTTCAAGAAGAGCTTCACGGTTTTCCCTTGATGAGAGCGGTGGCTTCATGATATAGTTTCCTTTCTGTTCAGCATGAAAAAGGTCTTCATCACAAAGGGTGAAATGGTGCGGCGTTACTTCGCAGGAAACCTGAAGCCCATCCTGTTTTGCCCTGCGTACAAGATCAAGCGATGTTTTGGTACTGATATGGGCTACATGGTAACGCGGTCTTATGAGCGGGTCATGTAATTTATGCTGTTCAAGATAGTGCATCAAAAGCAGATCCCTGCCAAGCATAATCGCTTCGGAAACATCAGGGATGCCTTTCAGTCCGAGTTTTGTTGAAAAAAGTCCTTCATTCATAACGGCACCCACAGTAAGCGATCTCTCTTCACAGTGCTGAATAATGAGAAGATCAAAATTTGAAGCGTATTCAAAGGCCAGTCGCATGATTTGACTGTTTTGAATGGCAGAACCATCATCAGAAACTGCCGTTACTCCATAGGAGCTGAACTTTCCGAATGGTGCGAGATGTTCACCCTTGCTTTCAACGGTCATCGCTCCGATCACTTCAAGATCAACAGGAAGTATTGAGGCGTGATGGCGGATATAAGCAACACCAAGGGGACTGTCTATAACCGGTTTGGTGTTTGGCATGAGTGCAACGCCTGTAAAGCCGCCGGACGCAGCCGCTTTAGCACCGCTTTCGAGAGTTTCCTTATATTCCTGACCGGGTTCTCTGAAATGGCAGTGCATATCGAAAAGCCCTGGAGCCAGTATTTGTCCTCGAAGATCAATTATTCTGTCCTCAGGTGAGGCGTCAAGAGTTTCATTACCGTAAATAACAGCCTCTATGATTCCGTCGTTACTCACTTTTACTGTTCCGGTGAGATCAACTTGTTCAAGGGGATTGAGAAGACGTGCTTGCTGAAAAATAAAGCTCATGGCTTCGTTTCAATTTTTGATGTTCATAACAATTGTTTTCTGCAGCCCCAGAGAATCTCCCCCGGAGATGTGCTAAAGATACTACAATTATTGAACTAAACATGACTTGACGATGCAGGGAAATTCGATCTATAAGGTTTTCCATTGCGTTCCAGATGTTGATCACGATGGTATGCTTAGTCGTCTTAAAAGGAGGCTTTTATAGGTGGCAAAAGCTCTATTTTATTATTTTACTTTCAAAAAGTACCGGAGATGTTCAAGAGCATTGTCCTATATTTCTTTATGGATCATAGCGCATACATAACCATTGAAAAAAAGGCTCTCAGAGCAATAATGATTGCCAGACGTCGGTCGATCACGGAAAGTTCTCGGATTGTGATGAGCCGCTCTATTGCAGAGCATGTTATCGGGTTGCCTGAAGTTCTCAAAGCTGGTTCTATTCATCTCTACCTTTCTCTTTCTGTTTTGGCTGAAGTATCTACGGATCCAATTATTGACAAGCTTACTGTACATGATAAAACGTTATCGGTTCCGGTTATTCGAAATGAAAATCTTGTTTCTGTAGCTTTTAAAAAGGGCGATTCTCTCAGGAAGGCCCAATTTGGCCAACTTGAACCTGAAGTGCTCTCTTTTTTGGATGAAACGCATCTTGATGTTGTGCTGCTTCCTCTTTTAGCCTTTGATGAAAAAGGCTACCGCCTTGGGTATGGGAAAGGATTTTATGACCGTTTTTTACATCGGCTTTCACAAAAGGGAGTGAATCCCTGCAGGATTGGACTCTCATTTTTTCAGCAGAGGGTTGATGAGCTTCCAACCGACCCGTGGGATGAACCTCTTGACGCAGTCGTTCACGAACATGGAGTCATTCGATACACTTAATTTTTATTGTTTGGTATGCTGAAAGGCCTTTTACCGGATTTTGTTGATACCTCCTTGTATGTCAACAGGGAGCTGAGCTGGATCTACTTCAATCAGCGAGTGCTTGAAGAGGCGTTCAATCCTGAGTTGCACCCTCTTCTTGAACGGGTAAAATTCATCTCAATTTTCAGTTCAAACCTGGATGAATATTTCATGATCCGTGTTGCAGGTATTGAGGAGCAGTATCAAGCAGGCATTCAGGATCGAACGATTGATGGCTATACTCCCGCAGAACAACTCGACAAGATCCGTTCGATGGTTTTGCAGCAGCTCAATGAAAGAAATGAATGTTTTTATCATGATCTGATGCCTGCGCTGCAAAAAGAGGGAATAGAGTTTCTGAGGGTTTCCGAACTATCCGCAATACAGCAGCGTGCCTTGAGCCACTATTTCCGCAAGGAGATTTTTCCTGTACTGACTCCTCTTGCTTTCGATACAGGCCATCCTTTTCCGTTTATGTCGAACCTTTCCCTGAACCTTGCCATAGAGCTTGAAGATGAGGAGAGCAAGTCACTGAAGTTTGCCCGAGTGAAAGTGCCGAGCATTCTCCCCCGACTTCTCCTGCTCAATACTATCAAGGGATTTAATGATGATGACGGAATCATAAGATTTATCTGGATAGAAGATCTTGTTGAAAGCAATCTTGCGCACCTGTTTCCGAAAATGAGGATTATACAATCGCATCTTTTCAGATTGATTCGGGATGCTGATATTGAAATTGAAGAAGATGAAGCGGGCGATTTGTTGAAGACTATCGAACAGGGACTCCGGTCAAGCCGTTATGGAAAAGTTGTTCGTCTCGACATTACACCTGCAATGCCTCTTTCCATGCGAAAACTGCTTATAAAAAATCTTGAAGTCGCTGAAAGAAACGTTTATGAAATAGATGGTGCACTTGGACTCGGCTGTCTGGTCGATCTTCTGAAGATAGAACGGCCCGATTTGAAAGATGAGCCTTTTGTTCCCTATAACCGGATTGAGGAGGAGTTCAGTACAAATATCTTCAAGTTGATAAGGACCAGAGATATTCTGCTCTACCATCCATACGATTCGTTTCAGCCTGTCGTCGATTTTCTTAACCAGGCAGCCCTTGATCCTGATGTACTGTCGATAAAGCAAACCCTGTACAGGGTCGGCAGCAATTCACCAATTGTCGAGGCATTAATGATGGCGGCTGAAGAGGGTAAACAGGTTGCTGTTCTGGTGGAACTCAAGGCAAGATTTGACGAAGAGAACAATATTGTCTGGGCTCGGGCGCTTGAGGACGTTGGCGTGCATGTTGTTTACGGCCTGCCCCGACTGAAAACCCATGCAAAGCTTACCCTGATTGTACGACGTGAACAACACAAGCTGAAAAGGTACCTTCATCTTGGAACAGGGAACTACAATCCGGCAACAGGTAAGATCTATACTGATTACAGCCTCTTTACAACCAATGAACAACTTGCCAACGATGTTGCAGAACTTTTCAATGCGCTGACCGGGTATTCCAAACACACCGGATACAGAAAACTCCTTGTTTCACCGATCAATACCAGGAAAAGAATTATCGAGATGATTGAGAGGGAAGTCGAGTGGAGAGGTAAAGAGAACAAGGGAAGAATTATCATGAAAATGAATGCCCTTGTGGATGCTCAAACCATCCAGGCGCTCTACAGGGCATCTTGTGAAGGTGTCACCATTGATCTTGTCGTTCGTGGAATTTGCTGCCTCAAGCCAGGCATTCCAGGAGTCAGTGAAAATATTCGTGTTATCAGTGTCATAGGACGTTTTCTTGAGCACAGCAGAGCATACTATTTTTATAACGGAGGAAAGGAGGAGCTTTATCTTGGAAGCGCTGATATCATGCCAAGAAACCTCGATGATCGGGTTGAAGCGATATTTCCGGTGTTTGATAAAACATTAATTCAGATCGTCAAATCTGATCTTGAGCTTATTTTGAGCGATAATGTTAAAGCATGGGAGATGAATGCCGATGGCACCTACTCACGGATTATCAATGATGCCCCTCAAATAAATAGTCAGGCCCTTTTTCTATCCAAGTCTGTACAGAAAAAAACTTCATCCAAATTTAACGTCAATGAATTATGAAAATAGCAGTTGGAAGTGATCATGCCGGGTTTGAATTTAAAAAAACAGTTCTTTCCTGGCTTGAACGAAACAGCTATGAGATCAACGATATGGGGCCGCATAATGAAGAGTCGGTAGATTATCCTGATTTTGCCCGCAAAGTTGCCTTTGCTGTTGCTGATGGGCAGTGCGATTACGGGATTCTGCTTTGTGGTACAGGCATTGGTGTCTCAATTGCTGCAAACAAAGTCAAGGGTATTCGTGCAGCTCTTGCCTGCAACCCAGAGTTTGCAATACTTGCCCGTCAGCATAATAATGCCAATATTCTCTGCCTTCCCGCACGCTTTACTGATGCTGTATCTATTGAAAAAACCCTTCACAACTGGTTTAGCACTGATTTTGAAGGTGGGAGGCATGAAAAAAGAGTGAATAAAATTGAACCATGCTGTTAAATAAGTGTATAGAGGATAGTCTTGACACAAGCTTTCCGTTTTTTTCTGATAATGACCTTGTTGCGGACGCTCTTTCCCTCATGCTGGAGAAAGGAGTTGAGTGTGCTCCACTCTTGCATGAAGGGAAAGTTTCGGCAATGGTGACTATCCTTGATTTGCTGCCTGCAAAGCAGTCAAGAAAACAGCTTATGGATCTGAAACTTGAACAAGCTTACAGCATTGGACTCCATGAGCATCTTTTTGACATCGTTGTGCGAATTGATTCATTTCCTTACCAGTTAATTCCTGTATCCCGGGAGGGAGGAGACTATGTTGGTGTTCTACAAAAGGCGGCTCTTTTTGAACATATTGCCACTGTTTTTCGTTTACATGAAGAGTGCAAGACGCTTGAACTGGATGTACCATCTTATGACCTCAAGCTTTCCGAAATTATTGCCACTCTTGAAAAAAACGACGCTACGGTGTTGAGTAGTGGCATCTATCCTGCTGCTCCGGATGGTGAAGGGCTTGTTCTAACATTCAGGCTTCAGGTCCATGATTTCTATCGACTGGTATCAAATCTGAAAAAATATGGTTATATGATACGCTACTCGTCACCCTTTTCTGAAAAAGATGATGAAATGAGAGAAAAGGCGCTTGAATTTATAAGGTTTATGGATATGTAAGGAAGCTTGAAAAAGAAATATAGTCGTAATTTACTGCAAAATATGATGATTGCATGAACACAGAACACTTTGTCGAGCTTGTGGAGCGGATTCGGGAAAATTCAGCAGAAATTTTTTCAGAAATAGTCTCATTGCGCAGGGATATTCATCGTCATCCCGAACTTGCTTATGAAGAGGTGAGAACAACCGCATTGATAAAGGAATATCTCCTTGGTCTCGGCATCACGCCTGAACCATCTCTGCTTGAAACAGGAGTTGTTGCGGTCATTCAAGGGGGCAGTAAAGCTGCCAGAAACAATCTTGTCGCCTTGCGTGCGGATATTGACGCGCTCCCTCTACATGAAGAGAACCTGCATGACTTCTGTTCCCTTGAGTCAGGAAAAATGCATGCCTGTGGCCATGACATGCATACGGCCATGCTTCTTGGTGCAGCCAATATTCTCTCAAGGATGAAGGATGAGCTTGCCGGAGATGTGCTTCTGGTGTTCCAGCCAGCCGAAGAAAAAGCACCAGGAGGCGCAAAACCACTCCTTGATGCAGGTCTTTTCAGGCAGTTTAAGCCATCAGCAATTATCGGTCAGCACTGCTTCCCAAGTGTTGAAAACGGTAAAGTGGCTCTGTGCAAAGGGAGCTTTATGGCGGCGGCTGATGAACTGTACTTTACGGTGACAGGGCAGGGAGGTCATGCGTCGGCACCGCATAAAGCGGCTGATCCAGTTCTTGCCGCAGCTCATATCATTACTGCAGTTCAGCATCTTGTCAGCCGGGTCGCCCCTCCTTATGAACCGGCGGTTGTTTCCATAGCGTCCATTCAAGGCGGCAATGCAACAAATGTCATTCCTAGGCAGGTGACCATGTCAGGAACGATGAGAACAATGAATGAGGAAGTTCGATCATTGCTTCAGGAGCGCTTGCGCCAGACCGTCACGCATATAGCCATAGCGCTTGGTGTTGAGGCGGAACTTGAGATCAGACAAGGTTATCCAGTACTCTATAATAATCCGGATGTGACCGAAAAAGCAGAGAAAATTTGCGTGGAATATCTTGGCAGTGAGAATGTGCTTACTTGTGAGCCTATAATGACCGCAGAAGATTTTGCCTACTATCTTCAGGAGTGTCCCGGGACATTCTGGCAAATCGGAACGGGTATGGGAAATAACGATAAAAGCAACACTCTTCATTCACCAACTTTCGATCCGGAAGAGCATGCCCTTGAAACGGGAAGCGGGTTGCTTGCTTATGCAGCATGTCGCCTCCTTGAGTCAGCATGACCATGCTTGTTATTGCTTCATTAACAGAAAAAGGCGTCTAACGGCGCCTTTTTCTGTTATATAAAGAGCGAAAAAATTATGCTTTTCCGTCAGATCCGAGAACATTAATGATCTTGTGGGCATAGAGCTTTTTGAGAGCATCACGAGCCGGGCCAAGATATTTTCTTGGATCAAACTCTTCAGGTTTTTCGTCAAAGACTTTGCGGATTGCAGCGGTCATGGCAAGGCGTCCATCTGAGTCAATATTGATTTTACAGACTGCAGATTTGGCGGCAAGACGAAGCTGGTCTTCACTGATACCGATAGCATCTTTCATTTTTCCACCATGTTCATTGATCATCTTTACGAGCTCTTGTGGGACGGAAGAGGAGCCGTGCAGCACAATAGGAAATCCGGGAATCCGTTTTTCAATTTCAGTCAGAATATCAAGACGGATTTTTGGATCTTCACCGGGTTTAAACTTGAAGGCTCCATGTGAGGTGCCAATGGAGATGGCAAGACTGTCAACACCAGTTTTAGCGACAAAATCTTCAACCTCTTCCGGTTGGGTATAGGTGTGATGTGCAGCAGAGACTTCGTCTTCAATGCCGGCAAGCACTCCGAGTTCTCCCTCAACAGTGACATCAAACTGGTGGGCATACTCTACAACTTTTTTGGTGAGAGCGACGTTCTCTTCATAAGGAAGGTGAGAACCATCAATCATGACTGAGGAGAAGCCTGATTCAATACAGTCTTTGCAGAGTTCGAAACTGTCGCCATGGTCAAGGTGAAGCACAATAGGAATCGGAGATCCGAGTTCAGCAGCATAAGCAACTGCGCCCTGGGCAAGGAAGCGAAGCAGGGTTTCGTTGGCGTAGCTTCTTGCACCTTTGGAAACCTGGAGAATTACAGGAGATTTTGTCTCTACACAGGCCTGTATGATTGCCTGCATCTGTTCGAGATTATTGAAATTGTATGCAGGAATGGCATAGCCTCCCGATACCGCTTTACTGAAAAGTTCGCGGCTGTTAACAAGACCGAGTTCTTTATAACTGATTTTTTTCTTTTGCATTGAACGCTCTCCTTTTATTTATTATTATATGCCGTAATTTTTCGCGGGAGATCTTTCATTGATTGATTCCCATGCGTCTCGTAATATATGTATATTTGACTTCTCATTCAAAAATAGCTTTCACACTGTCGTCGAACCTTTGATCATTGTAACATTAACCATGTGTAGAAAAAGTCTGCTTCTCATTACGGTTGTTCTGGGAAGCGCTGTACCGGTATTTGCAGGAAATGCTGCTAAATCTGTTCCAGCAGTAACTGTTACTCTTCGGCCAACTGCGGCCGAAGAGGAGGCCGGTAAATATATCAGTCAGTCCCTTCTCCAGAAACACTATAGAAAGATATCAGTCAATGACTCTCTTTCCCAGCAGATATTCAATCGCTATATCGACAATCTTGACGGCAGCAAAAGCTATTTTGTAGCAAGTGAGATTGAAAGTCTCCGAAAATATTATGGAAGCCGTATTGAAGGTGAACTTCTTTCCGGAAAATCAGATGCAGGTTTTGGCATCTATAATTTTTTTCTGAAGCGGGCTAAAGAAAAAATGCGGTATATGAAAGCAACCGTCGATACCGTGCGCTTCAACTTCTCAATACCAGAAACCCTTGACCTTGATCGCAAGACAGATCCCTGGCCTGCCGACAGGAGTCAGCTTACCGATTTATGGAAAAAAGAGCTGAAATACCAATGGATCAATCAGAAATATTCCGGTGAAAATAGCAAGACTATTCGGGAAGCTCTTGCAAAAAGCTTTACGAATCGACTGAATCTTCTTAACCGCCAAAAACCGGAAGATGCTTTTCAAGCATATACTTATGCGCTGACAACCTCATTCGATCCTCACACCAATTATCTCTCTGTTGATGAGTACGAAAATTTTCAGATAGACATGAGCCGTTCACTTGAAGGAATCGGTGCCAAACTTCAGGTCGAAAGCGAATATACCGTGGTGAGTGAGATTATTCCCGGAGGGCCAGCATTCAAAAGCAGTTTACTGAAAAAGGGAGATAAAATTATCGGTGTCGGCCAGGGAAAAACAGCAGAGATTGTTGATGTTACCGGGTGGCGAATCAATGATGTCGTAAAATTGATTCGCGGCAAGAAAAACACTTTTATTCGCCTGAAAATTCTTCCGGCAAGTCAGGGAGGCAGGGGGCCTGCAAAAATAGTTCAACTTATTCGAGAAAAAATCAATCTGGAGGAACAGGAGGCCAAAAAAAGCGTTATTTCGAAAAATGGCCAGAAAATCGGAGTGATTACCATTCCATCATTTTACCTTGATTTTGAAGGTCAGCAACAGAATACCGGCAATTATAACAGTACAAGCCGTGATGTAACCCGGATTCTGAACGAACTGAATGCTGAGCACGTTGATGGCATTGTCATTGATCTTCGTGACAACGGTGGCGGTTCACTTGAGGAGTCTGTGAATGTCACTGGACTCTTTATTCCAACTGGTCCAGTGGTACAGGTAAGCAATTCAACAGGCGGAAAAATGGTTCTGAGGGATGAAGATCGACGGGTACTCTATAATGGACCACTTGCGGTACTTGTTAACCGCTACAGCGCATCGGCATCCGAAATTTTTGCTGCTGCAATTCAGGATTACAGTCGAGGGGTTATCATCGGTGAGAGAACCTTCGGCAAGGGAACCGTTCAGAGTATCATCAAACTTACACGGCCGTTCAGTTTTTTTGGAAAGCCCGAACTGGGAGAGTTAAAACTTACTATAGCAAAGTTTTACCGTATTTCCGGAGGCAGTACTCAGCATAAAGGTGTTGTACCGGATATTACGATGCCCTCGATGATCGATACATCGATCGTTGGTGAGGATACCTACACCAGCAGTTTGCCCTGGAGTACCATCTCTCCGTCGTTTTATCGACCCACAGCAGAGATCAGTCAGGAAGATCTTGTCATTCTGCGACAAAAACAGCAAGAACGGTCTTCGAAGAACCGCCAGTACCAGGCCTATTTACATGATCTGAACACCCTTAACCGGATACGAAAAAAAAGAATGGTATCGCTCCAGGATTCATCCTTTAAATCGGAAATAGAAACGATCAAACACATTGAGGGGCTATGGGTTCATGACCAGGATTCAACTAAAAATATAAACAAGGATCTGCTTCTTAACCAGTCGGCAGCAATTGTTTCTGATCTGGCAGAACTTAAGACAGAGCAGCGACAAACGGTTACCCGCACTTTGCCTTCCTTGAATTAAGGCTTATTGAAAGAAAATCATGCGGCGCGCGTAATAATCGATAAGACGATTGGTCATATCGTTACGTTGGGTTTTGTATATTGTAAAAGTATGAGAGAATAGAATAAAAGCACCGGCTGATCTTGAAAAAGAGTTAAATAACACTATTGAGCCCGGTGTGTCAAATGATGAATAATAAAGTTGCTGGCTGGAAAATAACGTAAAAATTTATACAGGATTACATGCATAAAAAGATATTGTTTCTAAAAAAATATTTACAAGATCCTCAAAGTATTGGTTCCGTAATACCCTCTTCAAAGTTTTTAGGAAAGGCTATTTATAAATCAATTAAGGAATTAGACCAAACGAATATTATTGAGATTGGAGCTGGAACCGGTGCAATCACAAAGCATATATCAAGTTTAAACCCGTTATTGGTTGAAATCGATCAGGAATTTTGTGACTTGCTTCGTCAAAACTACCCCCATCTGACCACTGTTAATTCGTGCGCACTTGAACAGTTACAAAAAGTGGATGAGCGGTTTGGACTGGTGCTTTCAATTCCTCTTATTAACAATCCATTTAAATCATCATTTATTCCCATTATAAGTACTCTTTACAGTCAGGGCCTGTTGAAGTGGTGTGTTATGTATACGTATGGCCTCAATGATCCTCTCGGAGAAGTTAACTTTCAGAGCAAAGTCAGGAGACGGTTTATCATGAAAAATATTCCACCTGCATCAGTCTGGGTTTATTCATAAGATCATTATACACAACAATGATTCGAAGAAGTCTGCTTCTCATTATTTTGGCGCTTGGAAGTGCTTTTCCTGTTACTGCTGGAAATACGGGAAAAGCCTCTTCAACTCAGACGGTGATTACTCTCAAACCGACTGCTTTGGAAACCGAGGCATGCAAATATATCAGTCAATACCTTTTGCAAAACCACTATAGAAAGGTGGCTGTTAACGATTCACTGTCTTTGCAGATATTTACTCGTTACATCGACAATCTTGACGGCAGTAAAAGCTATTTTGTTGCAGGTGATATTGAACATCTTAAACAGATATACAGCAACAAGATCGATGATGAATTTCTTGCAGGGAAAGCGACGGCAGGGTTTGATATCTATAACCTCTTTTTAAAAAGAGCAAAAGAAAAAATGCGGTATATGAAAGCCGCAGCCGACACTGTCCATCTTAACTTTTCAACGGCAGAAACACTTGATCTTGACCGCAAAGCCGACTCCTGGCCTGTCGACAAGCAGCAGCTTACCGATCTGTGGAGAAAAGAGCTGAAATACCAATGGCTTAATCTTAAATATTCCGGAAAAAGTAACAAGGCTGTTCGAAAAGAGCTTTCAAAAAGCTTTACAAGCAGACTTAACCTGCTGAACCGCCAGAAACCGGATGATGCATTTCAAGTGTATACTTATGCACTGACAACCTCGTTCGATCCTCATACAAGCTATTTCTCTCCGGATGAGTACAAAAACTTCCAGATTGACATGAGTCGTTCGCTTGAGGGAATCGGAGCCAAACTGCAGACCGAAGGAGAGTATACTGCAATCTATGAACTTATTCCCGGAGGTCCGGCATTTAAAAGTAATCACCTGAAAAAAGGGGATAAAATTATCGGCGTCGGTCAGGGGAAAAAAGTTGAGATTGTTGATGTGTCGGGCTGGAGAATCAATGATGTGGTAAAGCTGATTCGTGGGAAAAAAGGCACTGTTGTTCGACTTAAAATCCTTCCGGCAAGTCAGGGAGGACGAGGCTCTGCAAAAATAGTCGAACTTTTGCGTGATAAGGTAAACCTGCAGGAACAGGCGGCAAAGAAAAGCATTATCCAGCAGGAGGGTAAAAAAATCGGTGTGATTACCATTCCTTCATTTTATCTTGATTTTGAAGGGGAGCAGCAGAATACCGGTAATTACAACAGCACAAGCCGGGATGTTGCCCGTATTCTGGACGAACTGAACGCGGAGCATGTTGACGGCATTATTATTGATCTTCGCGAAAATGGAGGTGGATCACTTGAGGAATCGGTGAAAGTTACCGGACTGTTTATTCCAAGCGGTCCTGTCGTGCAGATCAGCAACTCAACCGGAGAAAAAACTGTTCTCAAGGACGAGGACAGTCGCGAACAATATGAGGGGCCACTTGCTGTGCTGGTAAATCGTTACAGCGCCTCTGCATCTGAAATTTTTGCCGCTGCCGTCCAGGATTACGGACGTGGTGTTATCATCGGTGAGAGAACATTCGGAAAAGGAACCGTTCAAAGCCTTATTCCGCTTTCAAGGCAGAGTTCTCTTCAGGGAGGGAAACCTGAACTTGGAGAGATAAAACTCACCATTGCAAAGTTTTACCGGATTTCCGGAGGCAGCACCCAGCATAAAGGAGTTGAACCGGATATTCTTATGCCCTCCTTGATAGATACGGCAAGGATTGGTGAAGACACCTATACCAGTAGTCTGCCATGGAGCACTATTTCACCATCATTTTATAAACCTACAGCAGAAATCAGTCCTGAACAAATTGAACTGCTCCGGAAAAAATTTCAGGAACAATCATCAAAAAACCTGCTTTACCAGAGCTATCTCAATGATCTCTATACACTCGACAAGATCCGTAAAAAGAAGTCGGTATCCCTTCAGGACTCAGAGGTGAAATCGGAAACTGAGACGATAAAACAGATTGAGAAACGATGGGCTCTTGAGCAGGATTCGACCAAAGATCTGAGTAAAGATGTGCTGCTTAACCAGTCTGCGGCAGTAGTCGCCAATATGGCGGAGATCAAGGCAGTACCAGCAGTTCCACCGCCATCGGATTCCCTGAAGCTTCCGTTATCCCGTTAGAGCTGTTTTCGGGCATTCTCGATCTGAAGAGCGACGGAGTCAAATGAACAACTACCGTGTGTTTTTTTTGAGTTGACACTTGCGTCCGCCTTGAGGCAGTCGTAAATGTCAACATCAATGACCTCCGAGAACTCCCTGAACTTTTCAAGCGGGATGTGTGGCAGGTTTACCTCCGAAGCGATACTCCAGGTGACAATTTTTCCGGTAATGCGATGGGCATCACGGAAAGGAATCTGCTTGCGGACAAGATATTCCGCTATCTCTGTGGCGAGGCTGAGATCCTCTGCCGTCAGTTTTGCCAGCCGCTCCTCCTTCAGTTTGGTATGCTCAAGCAGTTTTGCAAAGATGCTCACACTTCCGATGGTTGTCTCTGCGCTGTCAAACAATGGCAGTTTGTCCTCCTGCATGTCGCGGTTGTAGGAGAGCGGTAAACCCTTCATGATGGTCAGCATGGCCATCAAGTTTCCGTACACCCTACCCGTCTTACCCCTTACCAGCTCGGCAATATCGGCATTTTTCTTCTGCGGCATGAGTGACGAACCCGTGGAAAAAGCGTCGCTGATCTCAAGATAGCCGAACTCGTAAGAACTCCAGAGAATCAGATCCTCGGCAAAGCGAGAGAGATGCATCATGATGACCGAACAGGCGGAGATAAATTCAATGATAATATCGCGATCGCTGACGGCATCAATGCTGTTGGCAAACATATCGTCAAACCCAAGAAGTACCGCCGATCGTTCGGGGTTAAGGGAAAGTGTACTGCCGGCAAAAGCGGCGGCGCCAAGAGGAGAGATATTCACGCGTTTCATGAGGTCGTGGAGACGCTGACGGTCGCGGTTGAACATATTGAAATAAGCCATGTAGTAGTGGCCCGCAGAAATCGGCTGCGCCCGCTGCAAGTGGGTATAGCCAAAGATGATAGTTTTCTGGTAGTTTTCCGCTTTTTCAACAAGGACCGTTAACATTCCTCCAAGCGTTTCCTGGAGTTCCGTAATCTGGCGTCGCAAATAGAGTCGTGTATCGGTTGCAACCTGGTCGTTACGGCTTCTGCCGGAGTGCAGTTTCCCCGCAGTTGCGCCAATTTTTTCCTTGAGCCGATTCTCAATAACCGTATGAATATCCTCATCCTCCCAGTGGGGGAGGAGAGCGCCGTTCGACAGCTCCTCCTCAATCTCCCTGAGTCCGTCAATTATCTCTCCAGCCTCATCAACACTGACAATACCCTCTTCAGCAAGCATGGTGACATGGGCAATCGAGCCCTGAATATCTTCACGATAGAGTTTCTTGTCGACATGCACCGACGATGAAAAGAGAAGGGCATCGCGGTCAAAAGGCAGTGAAAATCTGCTCTGCCATAGTAACTCCTTTTTATTGCTGCTCATAAGAATATCAGTTGTTGTGAAAGAGAATCCGCCTCCAAAATAGTAAATTTTGGTTTATTGCCTTGGGGTGAAGTGGACTCTATAAGCAATTTGATGCGGAGTATTGCGAAGGCCAACGGAGCAATTAATTTGAAAAAGTTGGTGGAGTTCAAATCGTCAGCGGGAAGGTAGTTTCTTCTGCTAACCGAGGCGCATAGCGAGACGTTGATGGTGTCAGGTCTACGCAGGCCGTTGAAGTGGCCTGCGCGACAATGGACGAATGTTACTTTCCGGCGTGTACCTGGCTGAATGTCTTCAATCCAAGTCCATAGAGGTGAATAAACCCAGCCGCAGCCTTGTGGTTGAAGGTGTCGGCTTCGGTGTAGGTGGCAAGCTCCTCGTTGTAGAGTGAATACGGTGAGTTTCTGCCGAGCAGGGAGACTCCACCCTTGTAGAGTTTCAGGCGGACAAGGCCGGTCACCGGGTTCTGTGTCTCGTTGACAAACGCATCAAGCGCAGTTCTCATTGGTGAGAACCAGGTGCCGTTGTAGATGATGTTGGCATAATCCTGACTGATGTTCTTCTTGTACTGGAAGACCGATTTTTCGAGGGTGAGGCGTTCCAGTTCGCGATGGGCAAAGTGGAGAATGGTTGCTGCCGGGGCCTCATAGATTTCACGTGACTTGATGCCGACAACGCGATTCTCAATCATATCGAGCCTTCCGACTCCATTGGCGGCACCGATCTCGTTCAGGCGGATGATCATGTCGAGTCCGCTCATCTTTTTGCCGTCAAGAGCAACAGGCACACCTTTTTCAAACTCAATATCAACGACTGAAGGAGTGTCAGGGGCTTTTTCCGGTGAGGTGGTTATCTGGTAGGCATCTTCGGGCGGCGCAACCATTGGATCTTCAAGGACACCGCACTCAATACTGATTCCCCAGATATTTTCATCAATGGAGTAGGGGCTTTTCTTGGTAGCTGAGACTGGAATGTTGTGTTCAAGAGCGTAGGCAATTTCAGCCTCTCTTGAGGTGAACTCCCATTCACGTAGCGGTGCGAGCACTTTCAGATGCGGCGCCAATGAGGCAAAAGTGACCTCAAAACGAACCTGGTCGTTGCCTTTGCCCGTGCAGCCGTGGGCGAGCATGGTGCAGTCTTCAGCAAGCGCAGTATCAACAAGAGCCTTTGCAAGCAGAGGACGTCCCAGGGCTGTTGCAAGCGGGTACACATCTTCATAGAGTGCTCCGGCCTTGAGTGCGCGCCAGATATATTGTTCAACAAACTCATTGCGAAGATCAATAAACTGGAACTTTGAGGCACCGGTAAAAAGTGCTTTCGACTCGAGATTTTCAATTTCCTTCTGCTGACCGAGGTTGCCGGTAACGGCTACGATTTCAGCGTCATACTTGTCTTTCAGCCACTTGATCATGATGGAGGTGTCAAGTCCACCGGAATAGGCTAATGCAATTTTTTCCTTGCTCATGCGTCGTAATGAATTATCAGTTTTTGGAAAGATTGTTATGAATATATGATATCAAAGCTGAAATATTCAGCACAGAAGAGGGAATTACCAGAACAGTATCATCCCCGGCGATAGTTCCGAGAACGAGAGGGCTTTTCAGGTGATCGAGCCAGGAACCGACACCGTGCGCCCTGCCAGGAAGGGTTTTGATAATAATGTTGGTTTCATTGGCGTTGACGGCAAGTACCTCAATTCCGACAAGACCTTTGATAATTTTGTCGGTATTCTCATCAGGCACCACCATCCGGTAGCCACCGTTTATTCGTGTACGAATGATGCCGAGCTCAGCGCAGTCTCGCGACAGGGTCGCCTGGGCAAGCGCAATACCGGAATCGCGGAGAAGTTGCAGGAGATCATGCTGATTTTCCACACTATTCTGCTGAAGAATTTCCTGAATCTTTAGTTGTCGTGCATGTTTGTTCATTGCAAATGCATCCTTCAGGCCTTGATTTTTTTAGCCGCATTCAGCAACCGGTGAGTCAGGTGAAATTTCCTGTATTCTTCGTGGTTTAACAGTTTAACCAGAAGCGCTTTTTGGACATGAAGCCGGTTTTCAGCCTCATCAAGAATAATAGATTGAGGCCCATCCATAACCTCCGCACTTATTTCCTGACCACGGTGTGCCGGCATACAATGCATGACCACAGCACCAGGTTTTGCCGCAGCAAGCAGAGTGCTGTTAATTTGAAATGGTTTGAAAATCCGGAGCCGTTCTGCGATCTCCTCCTCTTGTCCCATGCTGGTCCAGACATCGGTATAGAGAACATCAGCATTGGCAACCGCTTCTTTTGGGTCATGGATAATCTCAATTTTGCTGATCCCTTTTTCTCTTGCAGCCTTGAGCAGCTCCTGATTCGGCATGTACCCTTCAGGGCAGGCGAGCACGAAATGAAAGGGGAGAAGGCCTGCAAGTTCAATCCATGAATTGGCAACATTATTGCCATCGCCGACAAAAACAATCTTGATTCCTTCGTTCCAGAGCGATTTTTCGTAGAGAGTAAAAGCATCGGTCAGCACCTGACAAGGGTGCGAGAGATTGGTCAGCGCATTAATGACAGGAATTGATGCGTGTTCCGCAAGCCCTTCTATGACAGTATGTTCATGCAGACGGGCAACTATGGCATCGTTGTACCGGGAGAGAAGCCTGGCGATATCTTCCACCGATTCGCGAGATCCGAGACCGATTGATTGACCATCAAGGTTTATGGTATATCCTCCAAGCTCATGAATGCCAAGTTCAAAAGAGACTCGAGTTCTCAGTGATGGCTTGCTGAAAATCATGGCAACGGTTTTGTCGCGCAGAGGAAGAAAGCCTGTTACTGAAGAACTCTCTTTTCTTTTTTTCTTGATAAAGAGGGAGTAATCAAATAATTCAATAATTTTGTTGGCATCAAGCGCTGAAAATCCCAGAAAATCACGTTTAGCTGTAGCTTGTTTTGTTTGAACCTCTTCCATTCCGTTACCTGTTTAGGGATTGATCACTCTCCTGCTCTGCAAGAAACTGGGTACCGACCCCTTCATGCGTAAATATTTCAAGCAAGAGAGAATGTGTTGATTTTCCGTCTATAAGATGAATTTTTCCAACTCCGCCGTCAAGCGTCTGGAATGCTGAAAGAACTTTCGGAATCATTCCTCCCGAAATAACACCCTGTTCGATAAAGTCAGCGGCTTCGGCCTTGCAGATGGTTTTCAGGATTCTTTCGCCAACATGAATACCTTCAACATCACTGACGTAGATGAGTTTTTCAGCTTTCAGGGCAATCGCGATACTGCTGGCGGCATCATCAGCATTGATATTATAGATGTTGCCCTTGTCGTCAAAGCCGATTGGAGCGAGGACCGGAATGAGTCCAGCCTTGCAGAGAATATCAATATAGTCGGTGTTAATCTGCTCAACTTCTCCGACAAGACCAAGTATTTCAGCATTCGGATGGGGATGAGCTTTGATGGTATCGGCATCAAGGCCGCTGACACCGACTGCTTTGCCGCCATGCTGGCTGATAAGTTGTACGATATCCTGATTTACCTTTCCTGCAAGGGTCATCTGGATAACGGAGACCATATCCTTGTCGGTGACCCGACGCCCCTGAAGGAACCGTGAGGTCAAGCCAAGCTTTTCAGCCGTTTTCGTTATGGCATCGCCTCCGCCATGCACAAGAACGATCCTGATGCCGACCTTCCGCAGAAGGGTGACGTTCTGGGCAAACATGTTTTTAAGGCAGTCATCCTTCATGGCGGCGCCGCCATATTTAATGACAAAGGTCTTACCTTCGAACTGGCGAATATAGGGCAACGCTTCAATAAGCACCTGTCCAATAGCGGCCTGAGGGGCTTTTCTTGCCGATTTCAGTTTACTGCATTCTACGTTTTCCATTGCGGGGAAATTGCTCAAATATAATAGTTAATAGAAGTATCAGCTTCTGTAGCTTCCGTTGATATCGATGTACTCTTTGCTCAAGTCACAACTCCATATTGTAGCCTTACCCGTTCCATTGCCAAGACGAAGGGTGATGGTATAGGAATCTTTTGCCATAATCTCAGCCGCCGCCTCTTCAGAGAAGTCAGCAACAAGACCTGGCTTGAGAATGGAAAGCTCATTGAAATAAAGCTCCAGCTCTTCCTGGTTAAAGATGGCACCTGAGCGACCTGCTGCGGCAATGATTCTGCCCCAGTTGGCATCCTCTCCGTGAATAGCTGTTTTCACAAGGCTTGACTGGGCAATGGTTCTGGCGGCAAGCTCTGCATCACGGTCATCCGCAGCGCCTTTGACAGTAATCCCTACAAGTTTTGTGGCGCCCTCACCGTCAATAACAATAAGCTTTGCAAGAAAAGTCATCAGCGATTCGAGCGCTTCACCAAAAAGAGTGTAATCGCTGCTTCCAGCCTTGATTTCAGGGCCTGTGCCGCTGGCAAGGATGGCAACCATATCATTGGTGCTGGTATCGCCATCAACAGTAATGGCGTTGAAACTGTTCCGGTTTGCCTTTTCAAGTGCTTCATGCAGGAGAGCTGGAGATATTGAGGCGTCGGTGGCCAGAAAGGCCAGCATGGTGGCCATATTCGGGCAAATCATGCCGGATCCCTTGGCGATGCCGCTCAGACGGATTGGCCCGCCCGAAAGCTGGAGCTCAAGGGTAAAAAATTTGGGAAAGGTGTCGGTGGTCATGATGGCACTTGCAGCATCAAGTACTGAGTCATGCTGCAGAGTGGTCGTGAGAGAGGATATTCCATCAAGAACCTTCTCCATGGGCAGAAGCTGGCCGATAACCCCGGTTGAAGCAACAAGCACCTCTTCAGGTTTAATCGAAAGTTCACGTGCTACCGCTTCGGCCATGGCGTGTGCATCATTCAGACCCTTCTCGCCAGTAGCCGCATTTGCATTTCCACTGTTGCAGACAATGGCACGAACCGAAGAGGGTGCATGTTGCAGATGTTCACGTGAAAGCGTTATTGGAGCAGCACAGCAGCGGTTCAGGGTGAAGAGGGCTGCAGCGCTTGAAGGGCTGTCTGCAACAAGCAGCATCAGGTCTTTTCTGTCGCTGTATTTAATATTCGCAGAGACAGCGCCCGCTGAAAAACCGGCTGGCCAGAATTCTTGCGTACCATCTGATGCCGCCGCCATTGGGATAACCGATGATGGCCAGGGTGTTGTGGCAGAAAGGTGATGGATGACTTTAAGCCCTTTGGAGAGGTTTTCCAATGCAGTGTGACGTGTTAAATTTTTATATAATTATATGAGTCCCGTTCTTTCGTCAAGCGCGAGCATCAGATTCATGTTCTGGACTGCCTGTCCCGCAGCACCTTTCAGAAGGTTGTCGAGGGCTGTCACAAGAAGCAGCGAACCGCTTCCGGTTACTCTGGCGATATGAATATCACAGAAATTGGTATAAACCACATGCTTGATCTCGGTCATTGTGTCGCGAACCCTGACAAAAGGGGCGTTCTTATAGAAGTTTCGGTAAAGTTCCACGATCTGTGCTTCCTCAACCGGAGTTTCGAGCTGAACATTGAGGATGCTGTAAATACCCCGCACCAGTGAACCAATCATTGGCGTAAAGGTGAAATCAAAGGAGGGGTTCGTGGCAGAAGTGCCGAGAGCCTGCATGATTTCAGGGATATGCTGATGGACGCCCACCTTGTATGCTCTTATATTTTCACTCATTTCTGAAAATGAAAGCTCAGTTTTGCTGCTGCGTCCCGCACCGGATATGCCGGATGTAGAGGTGCAATTGATGGTCCGAACCTTGATTGAACTTTCTGTGCCGCGAAAAAACGGAGCAACACCAAGAATGATACTGCTTGCATAGCAGCCGGGATTACTGATCGCTTTTTCTCTGATGATCTCATCGTGAAACAGTTCAGGCATCCCGTAGGTCATAAAGGCTTCAGGTGCTTTCACCTGATTATAAAATTCTTTATGCTCATCTGAATTTTTCAGTCTGAAATCACCGGAAAGGTCAATCACAATTTTTCCTGCCTGAACAAGGGACGGAACAAGTTGCAGTGCCTCACCATGGGGAAGAGCAAGAAAATAGATGTCACTCTCTGTTTCTCCGCTGTATTGTCTGTAGAGCTTTTCACAGTCAAGAGCGGGGTAGAGATCGGAAACACGGTTGCCGACCTGCGAAAAGGCGTAAAGCTCCTTGAGCTCAACCAGAGGATGACGAAGCAGCAGCCGTGTCAGCTCAGCTCCGGAATAACCAGAAGCTCCGATAATTGATACTGAATATTTTTTCAAACTCTCTGATACGGGAGGTGTCATCTCAGGAATATGCTTATGCAGAAATTTTCAGAAAAAAGGATATAATTGAATCAGAGTAAATGAGATGCGCAAAATATAAAATATCTCTGTTCCTTTCTTTGTTTATCCCGATTTATGGATATATATCCAGTAAGGCGGAAATATTAAGCTTTTTTACCGTAAACAGCAAAATACTTATGTCATTAAGGAAAAGCTCGAATCAAAGAACAAGTTTCAGGGTTATCAAAGCCCTGGTGCTGCTTTTTTCGGGCTTTTTTTTACTGAATTGCACCCGGCAGCAGGATGAAGAAACTGCCCGCAGCGGTCGAATGACTCTTGCTGTCGACAGGCAACTCTCTGATATTGCCAGGAGTCAGGCTGAACTGTTCAGTCGTTATTATCCAAAAACTCGACTAACCGTTATGCCCGTCAGTTCGAACAACACTCTTAAACTTCTTCTTGACCGAAGTGTCAGAGCTGCATTGATCGATGGCGAAACTGATACTGCTGAGGATTTATTTTTTGCAGAAAAGAAACTTCAATTTCGTCGTGAGCCGATTGCCCTTGATGCTATTGTGTGTGTTGTTAATTCAAGAAACCCTGCAAAAACAATCTCAATTGAAGAGCTTGAGATGTTTTTTTCAGGCACCGCGAAAAAGGGAATAACCCCTCTTATTGAGGATGATTACCGGCTTCATTCTCTTTTAGCTGTAAAACTTGGAAAAAAGAGGAAAGATTTACGTGCCGGGGTATGTGGTGGCAACAAGGAATTGCTTATGCGCGTGTCTGCGGATAAAAATGCCTTCGCTCTTCTTTTTCGATCATCCCTTCAAAGGACGCTTGATGAGATGGCGATTACATCAATAAAAGCGCCGTCTCACACAAGAATTCTTTCCCTTTCCAGAAAATCAGGTGACATTCAGTCATACTTGCCAACTCAGCAAAATATGTTTGAAGGCGGCTATCCTCTTGTTACGACTCTTTACTATGTATATTATATCGGTGATGCGCTTGCCACAGGGTTTGGGGCATGGCTTGGCAGTTCAGGGCAGAAAGCATTCGAAAGAAGTTATTTCGCTCCATACCAGCTTGTTGAAAGGACTATAATTCTAAAATAAATCTATGGATAGTACTCGTTATACGATAAAAAAAATATCTCCTTTACAGGCAATTGTTTTTACTGGAACAATCAGTCTTCTCATTATTATTGCAGGCACCGCAGGCTTTTTTGTGACGCAGCATAATCTGCAAATACAGGTTGAAAAAAAGCAGGCATGTTATCTTGATCTTGTTGATTTCAGAGGAAAACTTATGGAGCTTGGGTTCTCCAGGAATGTAGAACCATTGCCATCTGTTGACCGCAATTCTGAAGTACTGCATCTCACGTACGAAAAACTTCTTGTTCAGATGCAGCAGGCAGGGTTGGAACATTTTGCGTCAATACCTGCAGCAAATGAAAATTGGCAGGCACAGCTTACAGGAAAAAATCTTGAGCTTTTCAAGCTTGAACTGGATAAAAATATTGAAAAAGCTAAAATAGCGTCAAAAGATGCTGCTGTAAAACTTGTTGTTATTAACGAATTTTTCCTTTTTTTTATTCTGGCAGTACTTCTTACACTGAGTATTACTGCAGGCTGGCTGCTTCACAACAATTATCGACAGACGCTAATTCCCCTTGCCCAGCTTGTCGGGCAACTGAAACTGCTTAACAGAAATATACCTGAGAGTATTCACGATACTGCCGAGGAGATGAAAAAGGAGCTGACCGAAACAGAGCACTCCAGTGATATTACTCAGATTACAAAATCAATCATGAGCTTTTGCGGCGATATTGAGGCAAAAAATAAAAAGCTTGATGAAATATATATTCGGGATGAAAAGACGAACCTCTACAACTATCGCCATTTCAAGGAACACCTCATTATTGATGTCGAACGTGCAAAGCGCCTTAATGACAGGGTCTCCCTTGCCATGATCGATATTGATCACTTCAAGCTTTACAATGACACTAACGGGCATCTTTCAGGAGATAAGGCACTTAAAATTCTGGCCAATATCATCAGCAGTCAATGCAGGGCTTATGATGTACCAGCAAGGTTTGGTGGAGATGAGTTCGCTCTTCTTTTTCCTAAAACAGGAACTGCAACAGCAAGCGACATCGCAGAGCGTCTGCGCAAAATTATCAGTGATGAACCTTTTCTGCATGAAGAGGGTCAACCTGTCGGAGAGTTTACGGTGAGTATTGGTATAGCAACATTCCCCGACGATGCACATGACTGGGCCACCCTCATCAGCAATGCCGACAGGGCACTCTACAAGGCTAAAGCTGAAGGCAGAAATAAAGTTGTGTTTTTTGCGTCGATGGAAGAAACGCAGAGTATACCGGGATGAAACCCGAGTTTTACATTGCAAGGCGTTTTGCATTCAAGCAGCGTTCGACATCGAAACCTACCTTTATTGTTCTTGTTGCTGTGGCAGGTATTGCTGTTGGAACCGCCGCCTTGATTCTGACACTTTCAATTGTTAACGGATTTGCCCGAAGTGTGGAAAACAAACTTATCAGTTTCAGTGCTCACCTGCAGATTCGTTATCCCGACGAACAACTTTTTCAGGAACGTCGTACTGATTTTTCTAAAGTAGTAAGCCATACAAACATTGCAAACGCATCACCTTTTCTGGAAAAAAGTTTTGTGATCCGAAGCCGTAACAAGGGAGTCGGTGACACCTGGCTCAGTAAACCGGTTCGTATCAAGGGAGTCAACGAAGAATCTCGAAAAGCATTTTTGAAAAAATTTCTTCGTATGGGAAATAGTGTACCAATTCAATCTGACGAGGGAATAGCACTCTATGCCGGACAAACATTGGCCGAAAACCTCAATCTCTCGATAGGTCAAAAAGTCATGCTGGTCAGCCTTAACGTTGACCCATCCGGGAAAAAGCTTATCGCAAACCAGAAAAACATTGTTGATCTGCTCTCTTCTCTTGACCTTGAGTCAGGAGTGATTCGTGGAATTTATGATACAGGGCTTCAAGAGGGATTTGATGATTACATTGTTCTTGCTGATTTAAAAGAGCTTCAACAGCGATTTAATCCAATGATGATCAGCGGGTATGATGCCAACGTTTATAAACTTGATCAATTGGGGTTTACCGTCAGGGAGGTTACCGACGCACTTGGTATTCCATATTATGGCTATACGGTTTTTGATCGGTATGCTAATCTCTTTGAGTGGCTGAAGCTCCAGAAAAACATCACACCGCTGTTGATTGTAACCATCACCATTGTAGCTGTCTTCAACATCATATCGACTCTTCTGGTACTGATCATCGAAAAGACCCGTGAAATCGGCATGCTCAGCGCCCTTGGCCTTGAACCTGGAAAACTCAGTTCGATTTTTATGGCACAGGCATTTCTTATCTCCCTTTCAGGGATTGCTGTTGGCAATATCATGGCTCTTTTTCTCTCCCTTTTCGAAATGCGATATCACCTCATCACCCTGCCGGAAAAAAGCTATTTCATCAACTATGTTCCACTCTTGATTAATCCGATGGATTATGTGCTGGTCTCTCTGGCCGTTATGGTACTCACGTTGTTGTTTGCCTTTATTCCAGCTCGCATTGCCGCCTCACTGAAACCTGGAACCGCACTGGGGACTTAAATCAATGTTATTGCTGCTTGTATGAAACCTGGTTTTTGGATTGCTCAACGCTTCAGTTTTGCCCGCAAACGCTTCAGGATTATCAATATCATTTCGGCCATAAGTCTTGCAGGAATCATTATTGGTGTCAGCACTCTCCTTGTGGTCATGAGTGTTTTAAACGGCTTTCAAAAACTTGCTCGTGATCTTTTTATCACCATAGACAGCCCGGTTCAGCTTGTTCCACTTGACGGGCGAACAATCAAAGTCTCTGATAGCCTCCTGCAAGCTTTAAGGGCACTGGAAGGAGTTGAATCTGCAGAGCCATTCGCTGAAGGGGAGGCTATGATGACCAGCCATGATAAAAGTGAACTGGTGGTCGTTAAAGGACTCAGTGAAGCTGCTCACCGTCGGCTTATGCGTCAGACTCGGGCAACACAACCTTTTTTTATGCCGGAAACCATTGCCGTTGGAGAACTTTTGGCCTACCGAACAAACCTCTTTCCCTTCAAGTCAGTGAGGATTTTCAGTCCGGAACTGATCTCTTTAGGCCTGGAATCATTATCAGAACCTTATCTTATATCGGCACTCAGAATTCCTGAAACAACAATTTCATCACTATTCTCGCTGCAGAAAGTCTTTGATGACCGATATGTACTCACTTCAGACCGGTTTGCCCAGAATATTCTACTGCTTGGCAAGGGAGAGTATTCCGGGATTGATATCAGGGGAAGGGAAGGCGAATCCTGCGACATTGTCACAAGCCATCTTAGAGAATGGCTCGCACGAAGTCCCTTGAAAACAATCTGCAAGGTGCGGACTCTCGAAGAAAAATACAGCAATATTTTTGCCATGATGAAACTTGAAAAATGGATAAGTTTCAGCATTTTGATGCTTATTATTCTTGTGGCGGCCCTCAGTCTGACAGGAGCCCTTGCCATGACCGCAATCGACAAACAGCGAGAGCTCTTTTACCTTCGCTGTCTCGGCCTGGAAAAACCGCAGTTTATGTCCATCTTCATCATCCAGGGCGGAATAACAGGAGTTGCCGGTACTGCAGCAGGAACAATCATCGCATGGAGTCTCTGCAAGCTTCAGGAACTCTACGGCTTTGTCGAACTCCCTTCAAGAAGCGCCTTTATTGTTCACTCCTATCCAGTCAGCATGCAAACTGGCGATTTTATTGCCGTAGGAATCACCGCGATCCTGCTTTGTTTCGCCGTCAGTCTCTATCCTGCACGAAAGGCGGCATTGATTGCAGCAAGCCGCTCTCTTGATCTGAAGACGAACTGAAGAGAGAGCTTCGCTCAAGCCGCTGTTCAGTCAAGAAGCTTCCTGAAAACAACCATCTCTGATTCGCTAAACCCTTTTGAAGAGTAAAAGTGTTGTGCTACACCATTATCCTTGTCAGTCAGGAGTGTTATGCGCCCGAATCCTTCCCGACAGGCGAAATCCATCGCATGATCAATCAATCGTGAGCCAAGGCCTTTGCCGCGCCATGCCGGCGCTACAATCATGTCCTCAAGCAGAGCTACTTTTCTGCCAAGAAAAGTGCTCACCGTAAACAGCAGCATTACCATTCCCTGGATGACTCCGTCAACTTCCGCAACAAATATTTGTCCAAGTTCCGGATTGTTGATAATCAAAGAGAGTCCTCTCGACTGCAGTTCAGCGTCAGGGGTAAACTCATGCTCCTGGCTGAAAAGAAGTCCAAGAAGCTCGGCGCATTTTGCCACGTCATTTTCCACGGCAGCTCTTATCACGGGCATATTTTATAATCAGTTATGAATATTAATCTCTCAATTCGGCCTGCACAATATCGTAAGACCATGATAAACAACCATATAATTTTAACTTCTTCAAGTATAAAATCATATTATTTCAAGGAACAAAGTTTCAATACAGAAATTTGCGGCAGGCTCCACTTTTCTGCTTGTACATCCCGAGGTATTGCTCTATACTGGAGCTCTGTTTTTTCGGACTATCCTGAACTCTCAGACAAACACATAATCAATTCATCCAAAATATGGACGCATTCTGGCTTTCCCTTGTCATGATTTTTCTGGCTGAACTTGGCGACAAAACCCAGCTTGTCGCGCTGACTCTTGCTACCTGTTATAACACCGGCGTGGTCTTATGGGGGATTTTCTGGGCAACCCTTGCCATTCACGTTTTTTCAGCCGGTATCGGCTGGTTTATCGGCGACAGGCTGCCGACAGAATGGATAAAATTTGTTGCAGGAATTGCCTTTATTGCTTTCGGGTTCTGGACGCTGCGCGGTGACACTCTGGATGATGATGAGAAAAACTGTAAAACCGGTATTCACCCCTTCTGGCTGGTCTTTTCAACGTTTTTTATGGCCGAGCTTGGCGACAAAACAATGCTCTCCACCATTACTCTTGCTTCAACCCATCCGTTTCTGCCAGTCTGGCTGGGCTCAACCATCGGGATGGTTATTTCCGATGGCCTTGCCATTGTTGTCGGAAAAATGCTTGGTGCGAAGCTGCCCGAAAACATCATCAAAATCGGGGCGGCAGTGATCTTTTTCCTTTTTGGTATTTTCAGCATGTACGAAGGCGGCTTGCATTTTGCGCTTTACCTGTGGGGAATCGCTGCTATCTTTATTGCTCTAACGGGTTATATCTTTCTCCGTAAACGAAAGTTATGAATATATACCCAGCATGGGTTGTCCGAGCCTAAACCCCTGCTGTGCGTGCTGCATTATACTTTGTTGCAAAAAAGACTCCAATACCTGCAATCATCATAAGAAAACAAAGTACTTGTCCCATAGAAAAGTTCAGCAGTACAAACCCAAGCTGGGCATCAGGTTCACGAAAATATTCGATAAAAAAGCGGACAAAACCGTATCCGAAAAGATAGGCGGCCGAGAGAAATCCAGGGAAAATGGATTTCTTTCGAAGAATCCAGAGAACGAAAAAAAGCACGATACCTTCGAAAAAGGCTTCATAAAGCTGTGAAGGATGTCGGAGTTCGTATGTTGGAGCGAGCGGGAAATACATGCCGATGGCGGCATCGGTTACCCGTCCATAGAGTTCTCCGTTGATGAAATTGCCAAGACGACCGAAAAAATAGCCAAGAGGAATTGATGGAATAAACAGGTCAAACGTCTCAAAAAAGCCTCTTTTCTGAGAACGGGTAAACAGCAGCAGAGCAATAACGACTCCGATTACTCCGCCATGATAGGACATGCCGGAAATACCGGAAAAGTGACATCCTCCGGGAGATGAACTCCAGGGAGTGATGCTGCCGAGCGGATCATTGAGAAATGAGCTCATTCCGTAAAAAAGGATATAGCCAAGACGTCCACCGAGGACAACACCAACCATCGACCATGTCAGAGCATCAGCGACAAAGGAGCGTTCAAAAGAGAGCTTTTCAGTGTTGAGGCGATAACGGGTCAACAGATACACAACGGTAAATGCTATGATATACATCATCCCATACCAGCGAAGAGCGAATGAACCAACCGAAAAAATCACGGGATTCATTTGTGAGGGCAAATTGTGCCACCAAAGCAAAAAATCATTCATAAACGTGTTTTTTTTATAATGGAACGATTGGATTATATAGAAATGTAGTTAAATTAAATTCGTACACTTTTCTGTGTTTCTACCCATTAACATACAAATACCGATAGTATGGCTAAGATACTTGAAGGGCCAGCCATGAAACTATTCAACAAATGGGGCATTCCCGTGCCAAATTATGTTGTTATCATGGATCCCGACCGCCTTGCGCAACTTGGGGAAGCTAATAAATGGTTGAGAGAATCAAAACTTGTTGTTAAGGCTCATGAAGCGATCGGGGGGCGTTTTAAGCTCGGACTGGTCAAACTTGGACTTAACCTCGATGAGGCTTTTGCGGCAGCAAAAGAGATGATAGGACGAGAGATTGGCACATCGGTCGTTCGTCAGGTTATTGTTGCAGAGATGCTTGACCATGACGAGGAGTATTATTTATCCATTGCCGGTAACCGTGACGGAAGCGAACTGCTCCTTTCCAATAAAGGCGGTGTGGATATTGAAGAAAACTGGGATACTGTAAAACGGCTTTTTATTCCTCTTGATGAAACGCCGACGATTGAGCGTATCACTGAATCTGCTCTTGAGGCTGGTTTTACCGGTGAAATCGCTGAACGTGTCGCTAAAATTGCTTCACGCCTTATTCTCTGTTTTGACAATGAAGATGCTCAATCCATTGAAATCAATCCGCTTGTCATACGCAAGAGTGATATGCGTTTTGCAGCCCTTGATGCTGTCATGAATGTCGACTGGGATGCGCGTTTCCGTCATGCCGACTGGGATTTCAAACCTGTTTCAGAAATCGGAAGACCATTTACTGAGGCAGAACAGCAGATCATGGATATTGATGCGCGCATCAAGGGATCGGTAAAGTTGGTTGAGGTGCCGGGCGGAGACATTGCGCTGCTTACCGCAGGGGGAGGAGCATCAGTCTTTTATTCAGACGCTGTTGTGGCCAGGGGCGGTTCTATTGCCAATTATGCAGAGTATTCTGGTGATCCCCCGGACTGGGCTGTCGAGGCTCTGACCGAGACGATTTGCAGACTGCCCAACATCCGGCATATTATTGTCGGCGGTGCTATTGCCAATTTTACTGATGTCAAGGCGACCTTTAACGGGATTATCAATGGATTCCGGGAAAGCAAATCAAAAGGATACCTTGAAAATGTGAAAATTTGGGTGAGACGCGGTGGACCAAATGAAAATCAGGGACTTGCCGCAATGAAAAAGCTGCAGGAAGAGGGATTCGATATCCATGTTTATGATCGCAGCATGCCGATGACCGATATTGTCGACCTTGCCTTGAATTCATAAGGTTCAGCCTTATCGCAGTTTAACCCCATAAAGAAAAATTTTTAACATATTAAACCGTAAAGAATCGTGAGTATATTAGCAAATAAGGATACACGAGCGGTCATCATTGGCGGTGTTGCCGGGTTGAATGCTGCAAAGCGCATGGCCCAGTTCGACTTTCTGGTCAATCGGCCTCTGACAGTACAGGCATTTGTTTACCCTCCTGAAGAAGGCCAGCAGAAGGAGATTTACCGTGGTGGTGAGCTGAATAATGTTACCGTCTATGGTTCTCTCGAAAATGCTCTTGCAGAAAACCCTCAGATCAATACCGCCCTTATCTATATCGGCGCCTCCCGGGCATACCAGTCAGCCAAAGAAGCTCTTGATGTAAAGGGAATCAAGCTGGTGACCATGATTACAGAAGGTGTTCCGGAAAAGGATGCCAAAGCGCTGCGCAAATATGCGCTTGAGCAGGGCAAAATATTCAATGGCCCCTCTTCAATCGGCATTATGACTGCAGGGGAGTGCCGCCTCGGGGTTATTGGCGGAGAATTCAAAAATCTGAAACTTTGTAATCTCTACCGACCAGGCTCCTTTGGTGTTGTTACCAAATCGGGAGGACTCTCCAACGAAGCGATGTGGCTTTGCGCCCAGAACGGAGATGGTATTACCTCTGCCGTTGCCATCGGTGGAGATGCTTATCCCGGGACTGATTTTGTCACCTATCTCCAGATGTTTGAAAACGATCCCGAAACCAAGGCTGTTGTTGTCATCGGTGAAGTTGGCGGAACACTTGAGGAAGAGGCCGCAGAGTGGTACGGCCGGGAAAAACGGCGGATCAAGCTGATCGCCTCAATCGGCGGGACCTGTCAGGATGTGTTGCCGCAGGGCATGAAATTCGGACATGCCGGCGCAAAAGAGGGCAAAAAAGGGCTTGGATCGGCACGCTCGAAAATAAACGCCCTTCGTGAAGCAGGGGCCCTTGTTCCTGACACTTTCGGTGGTCTGAGCAAGGCTATCAAGCAGGTCTACCTGGAACTGCAGGCAAGTGGCGTTATTAAACCGGAACCGGAGCTCGACGAAAAATTGCTGCCAGTACTTCCTCCAAGTGTTCAGGAAGTTATGAAGCAGGGTGAAGTTATCGTTGAACCACTGATTCGTACCACCATTTCCGATGATCGCGGCGAAGAACCCCGTTATGTTGGCTATGCAGCATCTGAACTCTGTGAGAAAGGATACGGTATTGAAGACGTTATTGGACTTCTGTGGAACAAGAAACTTCCATCAAAAGCAGAATCTGAAATCATCAAACGCATTATCATGATTTCAGCCGATCACGGACCGGCAGTTTCCGGAGCATTTGGCTCCATTATTGCTGCATGTGCCGGCATCGACTTGCCTCAGGCCGTTTCAGCAGGTATGACGATGATAGGTCCACGATTTGGCGGTGCGGTGACCAATGCAGGCAAGTATTTCAAGTACGGCGTAAAAGAGTACCCGAATGACATCCCCGGATTTCTTAACTGGATGAAAGAGAATGTTGGTCCGGTGCCTGGAATTGGACACAGGGTGAAGAGCCTTAAAAATCCTGATAAACGGGTTAAGTATCTGGTTGAATATGTTACAAACCAGACGACACAGCATACCCCCTGTCTCAACTATGCGCTTGAAGTTGAAAAGGTCACAACGGCGAAAAAGGACAACCTTATTCTGAATGTTGATGGCACAATCGGCTGTATTCTTGTGGATCTTGATTTCCCGGAATACTCACTGAATGGCTTCTTCGTGCTGGCAAGGACAATCGGTATGATTGGTCACTGGATAGATCAGAACAACCAGAATGCTCGTCTGATCAGGCTTTACGACTACCTGATCAATTATGCGGTGAAGGAAGAACGCGAAGTGCCTGAAAAAAAATAATCAGTACAATCCGGCACAAACGAACATCATCCATACGAATAACAAAAGGCGGAAACTTCAATTTCCGCCTTTTGTTATTTCATCGCATAAAAAAGCCAATACATAAAAAAACAGTTAATAATGCTATAAGATATCTTATCTTTGTAAGATAAAGGCATTTTCAGAATCAACAACGACTCAAGAAGAATAAATTCATTTTCAGAATTACCGGTTCTGAGCATTTTTTGTTTGACAACTATAATTAATTACGTTAAACTCAGAATAGAAATTGGTCAATGGTTGACTGATCGCTATTCAAGTAATTTGTGCCTTGGTTACTTGCCGGTATCTCTATCTATCAATGCACATGTACTCTGAGACTAAACAATGAATATTTACATCGGTAATCTTGCTTATACTGTTTCTGAAGATGATCTTCGCGATGCTTTCTCCGAATTTGGAGAGGTTGCAAGCGCAAGTATCATTAATGACAAATTTTCAGGTCGCTCCAAAGGGTTTGGATTTGTTGAAATGCCAAAGGACAGTGAGGCTCGTGAAGCTATCGAATCAATGAATGGCAAAGATTTGAATGGCAGAACAGTAACAGTAAACGAAGCAAAACCCCGCGAAGAAAGAGCACCAAGAAGAGATCGCTACTAAGCTTTTTCAGTTATTATTGCTAAAACCCGGACAGAATGAAAGTTTTGTCCGGGTTTTCTAATTTTGAACCATTTACTTTACATAATATATATTATACAACAAATGAGTGGGTGAACCAGAGAGTCTTTCTGTGGGTGCTCCACCAGATAACTCTTCTGATTCGAAAAAAAAGTTTATTCAACATCAGTTTTAAGACTTTCGCTCACCGCCTGCTTGAACTCTCGCGAAATTTTGAAGGAGGGGACGTTTTTCGGATCAACGGTAACCTTTTCTCCTGTCCTCGGGTTTCTTGCCTGTCGCAGATTCTTGTGCCTGATATTGAATGAACCAAACCCTCTGATCTCAATTCGTTTTCCGGCCTTCAGAGAGTCTATAATGCTTTCAAACAAACAGTTAACCACCGATTCCGTTTCATTTTTTGTCAAGCCGGTTTTGTGGGCAATAGCATTGACCAGATCAACTTTTGTGGTTGTGGTTCCCATGGCAATATCAAGCTTTAAATGTTATGGAGGGATGGTGAGAACTATTTAATTTACAATTCTTTAGGAGTATTCGAGCGTATAAAACCACTTTCCATGCTGAAATTGCAAGTCTGATTCGTAAACGGACAAGAAATTAACCCTGAATATTGAACCTTTGATACAGAGTGTTACGTGCCAAGTGTTTTACACTGTTCAAAAAAATCACGCAAACGGTGTGTGCCATAAAGCGGGGCGACAAAGTCTACTCTGCTGAGCGTCGTCGCAAAGAGCGCAACATCGTGCACATCGCGATTGAAGAGACCAACTGCCGCAACCAACCCGTCAGCCGCCCAGAGTGGCAATGGAAAAACAATTGGCTTCGTTTGGGCAAGCTCAATTGCCAGATCAACCATTTCGAGGTAGGTAAACACCTCAGGACCACCGACTTCAACCTCTTTTGCTGTCCCATCAACTGCATCAACACAAACTTTGGCAAGGTCCGCTCCATGAATGGGATTCGAGCGCTGGTAACCATCTCCAACCATCAGCATGAACCCACGGCGCGCCCTGGCGACAAACTGTCCTATCTCTGAATAATAGCCTGTCGGGCGGATAATGGCGGACTCAATCTTCGCAGCTTTCAGCTCCCTGACAAATTTCTCATGAGCCTGAACGTTAGGGATATTCATCATCCGATGCGCATCGAAAACTGATACATAAACAAATTTCTTGACGTTGGACTTCAGAGCCACATCAAGAAGATTCATGTTTGCCTGATAATCCACCTCAAAAATGGTATGCACAAAATCGGGCTTGATCATGCCAAGCGATGAAAAGACCACATCGATGCCATCACATGCAGCAGCAATGGTTTCGGGTTTTGTTGCATCACCAACAACAACCTCATCAACCAGAATCTCAATAGCCGGCGCAAAATAGGGGCCTGCCTGCCTGACTTTGTCAGGGTTCCGCACCAGAGCGCGCACCCAATAACCTCGATTTTTGAACTCCTGCACTGCATAGCGACCAAGGTAGCCGGTTGAACCGGCCACAAGTACTTTCTTCATTGTCAGGCTGATATTAGGATTTAACAGAAATTGTTTACGGACAAGTAACCCTCTGTAATCAATATATTTCTATGTCAATATAGGTATTGTTCTCCAATGTTTTAAAATAAGGCTTTACCAAAAAATCCGAGGCATTCCAATCAGTATTCTGAACAACATTTTTGCAAGAGGCTCGTACCGCAAGCGAGTGTTGCGAGTTGTTATCGATCGTATTTTAGGTACCAGGATTGACGCCACCTTTTCAGGTTTTTCTGCTATAACCTCTAAAAACCTTTGAGTCTCTTCTGTTGCATCTCGAAGCAGCAGCTCTGTCAGCACAAGCCCGGGACTCAGCTCATGGACACCAATACTCTTTACTCCTGCCGATTTCAACTCCCGGGAGAGAAAATGGGTCAATTCAGCGACTCCCCTTTTTGACGCCTTGTGTGGTACTGCCGAACGTGACAAGGCGGCCCCTGTCATTGAAAAGCCCATATTAAAAATATGGTAGCATGGTTTCCGGGAAGATGGTTGACGTTGCATAACAGTGACAGCTTCGGCGCACATAAGGAGAGAGCCAACGAGATTTGTCGTGCATGTTTCAAGAATATCGCCCGCATCCAGCTCCCATAAGGGTCTCTTCAAAAGCCCGGCAGTACCGGCGTTGTTAATCCAGCGGTCCACTCTTCCAAGCCTGGAAACAGCGAAATCCGCAAGTAATCTTCCGGCAGAAGGATCCCCAACATCGCACCCAAGGCCATAAATCTCACTCTCTGGCACAGCCAAACGAAGAGCCTGTAATGCCGCCTCCAGTTGTTGCAAATTTCGGCCACAAATAACGACACGGTCACCAGCGGCAAGAAACTCCGAAGCAAGAGCATATCCCAATCCTTTGGTTCCTCCGGTGATAACCACACCGAGAGAGAGATCGCCATTATTTTTTTTCACAATCTGATGGCTCCCGGATGTTGTTTTGAGAGCAACACCTTGCCTTTTGCAGTCAGCCGGTATTTCTGTGAACGGCTGTTTGGTTTTTCAGGGATGGTATAGGCAAGCAACCCGGATTCCCTCAGGCGCGGGAGTGCTTTGCGCAGATTGCCACTCAGTTGTTTATGCCCCATTAAAGCCGCAATCTCTGCTGATGAAAGGGGTTGAGTTGCGCATAACGAAAGAATGTGCAGATCAACCCCCGTCCTTGCTTGTGCCCCGTCTTGTGCCCCGTCTTGTGCCTTTTCGGGCACCTTAACTTGTGCTCCGCCTTGGCTATCAACTTGTGCTTTTTGTTGTACATTAACTTGTGCCCTATCTTGTGCTTTTGTGGCAAAAACGGAAACCGGAGCTGCCAGAAAGACAGTCAAGCGTATCCGCGCAGCGACTTCCATAATCTGCGGTTCTGCCAACCCGAGAGCCCCGGCTTCTTTAAAAATGGAGAGTATGCCACTACCCCACCGCTCAACAAGATTCAGCTCACGGAAGACTCTGGCAATAACATGGTTACGGATTCTCGATGTGCCTTGTTTCATGGATTCAAGGGTCATACCGGCAAGCAGAAGGCCTGGATTTTCTATTTCAATACGGTCATCAAAAAAAGAGATACGGATGGGAGCGCTGCCCCGGGAGTAGTCCGCATGAAGCAGTGCATTGATAACAGCCTCTCTCAAAAGAGGGAGTGTTGCTGATGCTTCTCCTGAAGCGTATTTTTTTAGAAACTCCATACTACTTTCAACCGCCAGAGGGAGGTGGTCGTAGATATCGACAGAGTCAAATATGACAGCCCGGTCGGCACCGGTAAATCGAGCGCATTGTATCCATGCAGAGGAAAAGTGCAGTGCACGCTCTTTACCGAAAAGCAACACAGCTCCTCTTGTAGGAACCAGTCTTCGCTGGTAAGAGGTGAGGAGCTTGATGGTAACCAGCGCCTGTTCGTCGAGTTTCCATTCCCCGGCAAAACATTTCTGGACTGCCGCCAGATCGAGATCATCTTTGCTCAGTTCCGGCATGGGCATTTCATCATAGGATATACCCTCCGCCGCCCGGCCCAGTTCAGCGATCAATGAAATATCAGCGCGGATATTTGATGCTCCAATGCGGACATAGACGCCCTGCTCCTGTCCTTCGGACTTCAGCCAATGGGGCCGAAAAGCGCTCACAAATACTTCTATTACCAGCAGGGTTATGTCGTGGATAGTGACAAGCTCTATATTTGGAACCAGATGAGGGGTAATGGAATCTGCAATGAGACTCCGAAGCTTCTCCTCTTCATCGAGAGGATCTTTGACGCCCGCAATCTGTCTGTCGTCGCCAATACCGATGATCAGGCGCCCACCAGCAGTATTGGCATAAGCAATCAGCGTTTTCATCAACAGTGTCGGCGAAGCACTATCTCTTTTAAATTCAAGTGTTTTCCCTTCAGACTGGAGATGAATGTTGTTCAATAGATCTCTCATGGGATATCTCCCTTCAACATGCAGAATTGCAACGTTTTGTCTGGGCCATCAATCAATGCCTTATCTCCTCTCTTGCTTCATTCAGTGCTTTGAGTTATGTTACCTTGTTGTTTTACAATACAAGTTCTTTGTCCATCGTATTTTGACAGATGAAAACAACCATTAATGTACAAATAACTTGTGCTCTTATAAGCGATTTTGCTGGAAGAGAACGACGAATATTACTTTTTAAACCAAAGGAGAAGAGATGGGAGCAAAAGATATTATTCTTGAGGTACTGAAAAAAGAGAGCGAACCACTGAACGCAGGCAGAATTACCGAACTCACCGGGTTGGATCGTAAAGAGGTTGACAAGGCTATGAAAGCTCTGAAAGATGAGGAGCTGATTGTCTCCCCGAGACGATGTTACTGGGAGCCAAAAAAACAACAATAACATATAACTCTTCTTATGCACGCAACGGTGACTTATGACAAGAAAATGCCGATTTCCGGCATAAATGAAAAGGGACATACAACAATGTTTGATGCGTCTGTCGCATTTTCAGGTACCGATTCGGCAGCCTCGCCGATGGAGACGGTGCTCGAAGCGTTTGGTGCCTGTTCTATGATGGATATTATCAGCATTCTTCGGAAAATGAGAAAAGAGCCAATTCTCCTCAAGGTATCACTTGATGCCAAAAGGTCAGAAGAGCATCCGAAGGTTTTTACCTCGATTCATCTCAACTATCACCTGGAAAGTCCCGATTGCAGTCAGGACGAACTTGAAAAAGCCGCCCGTCTTTCGATAGAAAAGTATTGTAGCGTTGCTGCCATGCTCAGAGGATCAGGGTGCGCCATAACCTGGGCCACGAAACTTGTCAGAGACTAAAGAATAGGCAAGAAGCGTTCAACCGCATGGGTTGTTGATCCATTTTTACTCTTCTAATCCTATGGAACATTAGCAAGCTTCCGCTCCCCGTCAGGTGAAATAAACCATACATGGCCGGTTTCCCGATCAAGCTTGTACGCACAGGCGTTTCCTGCTCCAACAATCTGGTATTTGTATTCAGAGCATCCGGACAGTGATGCAGATAGAGCTGCCACTACCAAAATAAATTTAAGCATAATGATCTCTGTTGATTAAAAGAGAGTTTACTGAAAATTTTGGAGAGAGACAAAGAGTGCGGAGAGAGAATTCCTTTCGCCGGTTTTGGATAACAGTAAGGGGAGATAGCTGTATCTCCCCTTTGCATAAACTTTATCAAAAAATCAATCAGTTTTTTTTGCCGCCATCATCTGGCCGATTGTCAGATGGCTGATTGTTTTTGTTCTTTTCTTTTGCTCGATTGTCAGAAGACTGATTGTGTTTGCCGCCATCATTTGGCCGAATATCAGAAGGCTGATTGTTTTTGCTTCCTTCTTTTGGTCGATTGTCAGGGGGCGGATTGTTTGGCCCGCGATTATCGTTGTTCCTCTGATCCCGATTGTTGTCATTAAAACGTTGATCATTGTTATTGCTATTGCCACGGTTTCTGTCGTCAAAGCGAGGCCCCCTGTCATTGCGACCGTCAAAACGCTGATCACGGTTATCCCTGTTGTGGTCGAACCTGTCGTTATGCCTGCGATATTCGATATCCCGTGTTCTCCTTATGTCCTCCCAGCGGCGGCTTTTGATTCTGTAGGGAAGTCTGTTCTCGTGAACAATAGCCCATGGTCCTCGGTAATTGGGAGAACAGTACCATATACCGTTTTGATTAATGTAGTAGAAGTCTCTATACAAGATGATATCATAAGGACTCCCTACGGATATTGAGAACCCGTAATCCGACAGGCTGATAAAGTCCGGTCGAGTACTGAGAAAAAATGAGGGTTTTTCCCTTCCTCCGATATGAATGCTCACTTCTGCACGCGCATCGGTTGCGGGATTACCGAGTAACATTCCTGCAATTCCAGCAGCCAGCCAAATGCTTCTTTTCATGTGTATTCTCCTGTAGTTAAAAGTTGTTCAGTAATTAGTGGTTGAACGAAAAGTCGTTATGATATTATAAAATAATAGCTTATATTGCTTTATAAAGATCGAAAGATTTGGCGTACCCCTGAACAAAAGCGTAATAACACCCCATTAGAGTCATTTTTGACTGAGAAAAGG
>CAILRB010000041.1 GCA_903836465.1 uncultured Chlorobiaceae bacterium | reverse complement strand
GGAGACATAAAGAACTTTAAAATTTCGTCTGGACATCTATATGACAACCAATCTATAATTTTTTATGAAAAACTTTCATAGAACCACATTAGTTTCTAATTTACGAATTTTCACGGTCAGATACAATCAAGCCTCTCTCACTACGGATCCGAAGGATTTTCATGCAAAGTACCTCACGCACCATGCACGTGTTCCTTCTTCTCCTTTTGTGGCTTGCCGGAGGTTGTGCTTCTGATCGACCTCCTTCAGGAGGAGCAGCCGATACCACTCCGTTGCAGGTGATCTTGTCAGATCCTGAACCATCGGCTCTTCATGTCGCAACAAACACAATTCGCCTTACCTTTAACCACGACGTTACCGCACGGCAAGTAATCAAGGCGCTACACTTTACTCCCTCGGTCGGAGGATACGATATTACCATTGGCGAAAAAAACACGGTATTGAGACTGGACCGGCCTCTGCAGAAAAACCAAACCTGGATTCTCACCCTCGACAAGAATCTCAGGGACTACCGGGGCCGAACCCTGGCAGCTCCTTTTACCATGGCATTTTCCACAGGCGCAGTTATCAATAGCAAAACAATCAGTGGAACGGTTATCAACAGAGACTGTTCCCCCGCCACAAATGCGTTACTCCTTGCCTTTGCCGAACGTCCTGAAACCGCAGGAAACGGAAACCTTCTGACCAGAGAGCCGGATTTCTTTATACAGGCTGATGCCTCCGGAGTTTTCTCTTTCAGGTACCTTCCTGCCGGATCATACAGAATTATCGCTGTTAATGATCGAAACAATGACTTGCGTTATAATGCAGGCATGGAAGAGATTGCCCTGAGCAGTATGAATCTTGTGCCTGCGGGAACTTCAGATCTCCTTTTCAGGCTTTCAGGAAGGGAGAGAGCATCTCAATCCCCGCCAGGCAGCAAAGCTCCAGCAACCACTGAAACCGGAAGCATTTCGGGAACATGCGTTACCTCCGGACAATACGTTATTATCGAAGCATCTGGTTCAGCTGGATCGTACCGCACCACCGCATCTCGTGACAGGAAAGGAACAATTCACTACACTTTCACTGAACTTCCTCCCGGCAGTTATATTGTCAGCGCCCATGTTCCTTATGGCAATAAAAAGCCCGATCCAAAACAGCAATGGAACCCTGGCTCCATTAACCCGTTTCAACCAGCCGAACCATTCGGATTTTATCCGGAAAAAGTAACGGTACGTGCTCGATGGACTACAAGAAATATCGATATCACTATCAAGACTTCCCGGTAAACCAAAACTATTTATTGATGAACACAACACCGTCCAAAATAGGCCCCAATTCTATTATCCAGACTGTTGCTGCTCTTGAAGCAACCTATGGTAAAGCAAAAGCAGAAACCATGCTGAGCAAAATCGGTCAGGGATACCTTGTCGGAAACCTGCCGAAAGAGATGGTTGAAGAGGCAAAATTTCACACACTCGTTGGCGCATTACAAAAAGAGATCGGTGAAACTGCTACATCCCGCATTTTGCAAGAGTCCGGCGAACGGACAGCTCGCTACCTTCTGAAGGTCCGCATTCCCTCAATTTTCCAGAAACTTGTAAAACTTCTGCCACCACGACCGGCATTCAAGCTCTTTCTCTTTGCCATCAGCAAAAACGCATGGACCTTTGCCGGAAGCGGGGAGTTTACCTATACCATGAACCAACCGCCTGAAATAACAGTGAAGGTTACCTTTCCGACCCAGCCCGTCGTTGGTAACTTCTATCTTGGCACTTTCACGGCTCTTTTGCAGGAGTTGGTCAACCCGAAAACAAAGATTGAGGCTGATATTCGCAAGGAAAACGGCAATATACGGTGTCATTACCGCTGTACTATTTAAGAAGATTTGTTAAGCGTCCTGTGTCACTCTTGTGGACAGGACGCCTAAAAGCTCTTACTGCCAGCCGTTTACCATTTTAAAGATCTCTCTGTCACCGATCGGCACAGGAATTGATGCTATTGGTTCGTCCTGCACCAGGGTGTCGGCAATTTCGTTGTATGGTACCAGGCACTCGGCTTTTCCCTCAGTGTCATCCATGGCAAAAAGGGTTTTACCGGCAAAGCGGCTTTTGCGGATCAGTTCGTGATAGGGCACTTTGGCGAGAAGCCTGGTTCCAACTTTTTCGGCGAACTGGTCGAGCATGTTGGTACCGCCGCCTGTGGTGTAATCAACACGGTTGGCCACAATACCAGCAAGTTTTACCTTGTAGCGCACACTTTTCTGCTGGATGGCCATACAGAGTCGATTGGCAGCAAAAATGCTGTCAAAGTCGTTGGTGGCAATAATAATGGCATAATCGGCATAGTTGAGGGGAGCGCTGAAACCACCGCAAACGACATCACCAAGAACGTCAAAAAGAATGACGTCATATTTGTCGTAGAGACCAAGCTCCTGGAGCAGGGTGACCGATTCACCGACAACGTATCCGCCGCAGCCGCTCCCTGCAGGAGGACCGCCAGCTTCAAGACAGTCAATACCTGCAAATCCCGTTTCGATAATATCCTCGGCACTGAGCTCCTCGTGATGAAAATCAACCTCTTCAAGAGCTTCAATAACAGTTTTCTGCAGTTTCCCGGTAATTGGAAAAGTGCTGTCATGTTTTGGATCGCAGCCGATCTGCAGTACCTTGGCGCCTTTAAGGGCAAGTGCCGCTGAAATGTTGGCGCTTGTGGTGCTTTTTCCTATGCCCCCTTTGCCATAGACCGCTAAAACTAAACTCATAATATTTAAGAGAAAAAAAATGATTGATAGAAAATCTTATCCTCCGAGAGACTCCTTGGCCTTTCGGAACACATCAACGGTAACCACTTGCTCGTCAATACTCCGGGCAAAGGTTTCGGTGTTTTTCCTCACCTTTTTGCGAACAAAAAACGGCACTTTTTTCAGCATCGTTTCAGCATCATCGCTCCATTTCATCTCTCCATCTTCAGGGAGAACGGTGGCTTCAGAGGTAACTGGCGTAACTGTTTGAGAAACCTCCTTGTTACTTTCGGAGGGTGCCGCCTGTACCTCTTCAGATGAGGCACTCTCCTCGTACTCGAGACCGGCGTCACCGAAAAAGTCGATGAGGTGCTTTTCAAGACCGAGTTTGCAGGAGAGATAAACCCTGTCTGCAATAACATCAGCTCCGGCAAAACCGAAAAACGGGTAGTAGCCAAGCAGATGGTTTTCAATATGGGTTGGAGGACAGACAACCATGCAGGGAACATCAAGCTTGCGGCAACTGTGACGCTCCATCTGTGTGCCGCAGACCAGATCAGGCATCTCATCCTCAATAACCCTGGCCACATCCTGAAAACGATCAGTGACCATGAGCGCTCCGGGAAGGTAGCCTTCCAGCTCCTTGCGCACCCAGTCGGCATGTTGTTCAAGATAGGTACCAGCTCCGATAATTTGCATACCAAGTTCGTCGCGCAAAAACTTGACAATGCCGACGGTATGCGTGGCATCGCCAAAAACAAAAGCTTTTTTATTGCTGAAACTCTCCATATCAGCCGTCCGGGCAAACCATGGAACACCGCTCGGTGCACTCAGGCCATCAAGTGAAAAAGCTTTGAGATTCGGCATGGCAAGAGGAGCAATACCCCGTTCTGCACCAATGACATTCAATTTTTCAAGAAGGGAGCGAAGCCAGGCCATGGTTGGCTCAACCCCCAGAGGCGCTTCAGTGAGTGATGGCATAGAGAAGCTCTCTTCAAGATATGCGGCAGCGTTGACACCGATTTCCCGATACGGGGCAATATTGAGCCATGCTGCCGGAAGTCTTCCAAGATCCTCTATGCTGCTTCCCCATGGAGCAACCACATTGACAGTGACACCGAGTGTCTGCAACATGCGGGTGATGCTGGTCAGATTGGCTCGAAGGTGAAATCCAAGCGAAGTAAAACCAAGAATGTTCACCGAAGGAGCTGCCGTTTTTTCCTGACTGACCGCATAACGCTTCACCAGTTCCGTAAAGAGGCCGTCTGCCGCTTCATTTTCAGAGACCCGGAAAGGATTCAGCGCATAGACCATCAGTCGTTCGTTCGGCACACCGGAATGGGCTGCAAGCTGATGAAGATCTTCCTGAAGCAGAGCGGTGCTGCAGCTTGGCGCAATAACGATAAGTTCCGGATGATAGTGGTGATCGACCTGCTGCAAGGTGGTCGGAAGTCGTGAAACTCCCTGCGCAAGGTCTCTGCCGCGAACGACGCTGATGGACAAACCAGGGAATTGGGGGGTTCTTTCGAGCATGGTATAGGTTGCCGTAATGTAATCATCGCCCTGTGGGGCGTGATAGACGGTGTGAACCCCTTTCATACTGTTGGTGACTCGGCTGATACCATGAAGGGCAGTTCCCTCATAGAGCCAGAAAGCTAAGCGCATACTTCTATAACGTTTTTTGTTGCATTGAGTTGCAGTAAATTATTCGGCACTCGGCATAACACCTTCAAGCCATACTTTTTCGTCAAATGCTGGCAGCTTGCTGCGACGC
>CAILRB010000040.1 GCA_903836465.1 uncultured Chlorobiaceae bacterium | reverse complement strand
CAAAAAGGGCATATATATCAAAACTGCCCTGTGCAGATTTATATTTTTCGCGATAGTATGAAATAAATTCGGGTTGTGTTTGCTGCAATCCCTGCACTCTCAGATATGGTGGATTACCAATGCAAATATCAAAACCATCCGTCACACCAAACATCCACTTTGGATTGAAAAAATCAGAACTTTTCGTTGTATCGTAAGGGCTCCATGCCGCAATTTTATTGGCTGTCGTTGGATTCCATTGATCATGTTTAAGCAGTTCTCCGAGCTCTTTGCGAATTTTTTCATCATCAAGTATACACTTCTGCTTCGCAACCTGATTATTGGCAGTGAAATATTTACGCCGAACAGCATCAAGCTCATTGATCTTCATTTCAATAGCAGGATCTTGTAACATAAGTTGCTTTGGTTCTTCCAGCCCTATCAGGGTATTGGCGGCAACGAACTTGGTCTCCATATTGGGCAGCGGAAGAATCCCAAGATTATCCTGGTCAGGATGTATTCGCTGATCAACTATCAACGAAATAAAGAAGCGCAGTTTTGCTATCTGTACAGCTATTGGCTGAATATCAACGCCATAAATACAGTTTTGTATCAGGTAAAGCTTACGTCCGAAGTTCTTATCCTTATCCTTAAAATCAAAAGTCCGTTCAATATACTCTCTTAAACCGGGATCGGTTATGGCTCGAAGCTGACGTTCTTTCCATCGCTCGTTACCGGGATCGAGTATAGCAAGTATATGGGTCATCTTATGCAGCATACCCATAGGGAAAGCTCCGGAGCCGCATGCTGGATCGAGCACCTTAAGATGATAGATAGCATCAATGAGAAGCTCAGTCTCGCCCTGTTCGAATGGGTTATCGTCTTCCTTGTATGAGAAAAGTTTGTTGAGACGTTCGTCATTCCCCTTTGTATCCGAACCTGTCAGTTTCTGCAGAAGATATTCCTTAAGTGACTCATCAACCATGTAATTGACAATCTCACGTGGGGTGTAGAATGAACCTGACTGTTTGCGAGCGGTTGCACCTGTCTCAGGATTGTATGATGCCAGCAGATTCTCAAAGACCTTGCCCAACAGTTCCGGGTCAAGGGCTATCTCTTCTTCCAAGGGAGTATTTTCTTCAACAGTAAAATTGTAATGACTCAGAATCTCAATAATACCGTTGACAACATATTTTTTATTTCGAGTACCATAAACTGTGTTCAGATCATACTCAACATCCTTGATAAAAAACAGGAAATCGGGCACTCGTAAAGCTATATCTGGAAGATCGGAAAACTGATCCTGCTCAAGGCACTCAAAAAGACCACCATTGAGGAATGGAATGTCCTTGAAAAGATCAAGCACTTTTTCCGGTTGTTTAAAGAGAATACGATAGCGGTAGAAACTCTTGTCATCATCTTTGTCCTCCTTTCTCCATCGCCGATTTTTCATCGGTTGGTTCAGGGTTGCAAAAAACAAGTTCTGTAGAATTGCCCGATAGTATGTCGAATGTATTTTTTTCTCTGCACCTCCATTGAGATCAAAGCCGACCAGCAATTCCGAAAGCGACTCCTTTTCAAATAATTCGGTCGGAATAATTCGATGCCCTTCAACACGCTTTTCCTTAAGAAACCATACAAATATCAGGCGGGTAATCAGGCGGATAACACAGGTGGCCTGAACAACATCTGATGGGGATCGTTCCTGCCCAGGTGGAAAGTTGACATGATCCTTAGCCCAAAAGTACCAGTTTGAAAGGTCTCTATAGAATCGTTTGTTCAGCTCTTTGGTATCGAGTGTTTCTGCCCATGCTTTGTGAAGCTCAACAAAGTTGGAACACTTAAGTGTGGGTAATGAGATCTCAAACAGAATTTCAATGTGAGCTCTGATTGGCTTGCGGATATTGATATCCTTGATCAGCGTTACTTTACCCAGTACATCTTTATCATATTTTTCATGCAAACGACGGTTGATGACCGCAAGAGAAATTTTTTCGCCAAGCTTGAACAGTAACATAACCGGCATATCAAAAACCTTGTTGATTTCTCTCGTGATCTGACTCAAAGCGGTTCGACTATACTCTTGTTCTTTAAGTTCTATTGCAAAAAAAAGATAAGACTCCATGATTGTCTGATCTACCTGACAAGTATCAAATAATATCCTCTTGGATCTCATTTCATCAACGCTCAATTGAAAAAGCAGATCAATCTGTTTCCAGTCATTAACCTTTGCTTTTATTTCGTTGAAACCTTTTTCTACTTGTAAATAGTATTCTTTAAAGCAAGCAAAGGTTTTATCATCGAGCGGTTGCTGGCGCTCGGTGTTGTAACCAAGTACCTGAAAGAGGTTGAGGGAGTTCTCTGTCAGATTGCCGCTACTGAATGCCTTGATTGCCTGTTCAATGCTGAATTTGATTTCGGTGTCGGTCTTTGCCATGAGGTTACTTTATGATAAGCCAGGTGATGAGTTCAAAGTGGCTGAGTTGTTCAATCTGTTTTTTCTTGGGCTGAATGATGGCTCCACGGTCGGTGGTCAGTTTTTGTGCTGTGCGTTTTTTAAAGACACGGATAATCTCTTCGACTGCCTTTTTTAGAAGCTCGGTGTATTGCTCCATGTGCTGGCCGTTGTTGGTCTCGGTATTGAACAGGTTGCAAAGCTCTTCGTAAGGCATAGAGTTTCCTTGGCAGAGCAGGCGAAAAACCTCCAATATCTGCTTGGCGTTGACATAGTTATAGCGGACGGTTCCGTCTGTGCGAATGTAGACAAGAAAGTAGGGGTTGAGGGGGTTGACCTGCTCGTTGCCGTCACTCTCGCCTTTTTGGCGAAGACAAAAGATGGTGCCGGGTTTGATGATATCCTTCTCACTTTGGGAGAACCGTTTTATTGCTGTGGCTTCGGCATGTTCGCCTGCGGGTGCGGGTACAACGGCATAGAGGCCCAGCGGGGCCTGCATCAGTTTGGTTCTGTTGTTTTCAAGATAGTTGAGCAGTTCAATCCGGAAATCGTCGAGGGTAAAATCGGTCAATGATACGCTTTCGTCCATATCTTCAAGATCAAGCACTTCGTTCTGAAGTTTTTTAAGCTGCTGGTTACGGTATTTAAGGTCGTCGGTGATCAGCTCTTCAATCTGCTCGGTGTTCAAGATGTTGTCTTCACCCGTGGCGGTAACATCGACAAGAGCCATGCGGGCTTCTACCCGTTCGCGGAGATTGATGTAGTTGTCGAGATCTCGTGTGGGCCAGAAGTTGACCAGTTGGATGGTTTCATTTTTGCTGCCAAGCCGGTCGATACGGCCAAAGCGCTGAATGATTCGGACAGGGTTCCAGTGAATATCGTAGTTGATGAGGTAGTCGCAATCCTGAAGGTTCTGACCTTCGCTGATACAGTCGGTGGCAATGAGAAGGTCAATCTCCCTGTCCTGGGTAACGGCGGAATACCTTGAACGGTTTTTGGCAATAGGTGAAAAATTGAGCAGTATGGCGCTGTAGTCGTTCTTGCCATAGCTTGTTTTTGTGGTGCTGCCACACACCAGTGCGCAATGGAGATTGAATTCCTGACGGTACCATGTGCTGATGTTCTCGTAGAGGTATTGGGCTGTATCGGCAAAGGCGGTGAAGACAAGTACCTTTTTGTTGGATTTTATTGATTTGGCTGCGATAAGTTTTTTTATTTCGTGCAGCTTGGCATCCCTGTCTGGCGTTACTGATTTTGCGTTATTGTACAGATCAACAAGAGCATCCTTGTCTTTCTGAAGATCAGCAAGCCAGTCGTTCAGCCTGAGATCGGCAAGGTCAAATCTGAGTTTTTTACCTACCTGCCATTGCTCCTGTTCATCTCCGTTTTCCTCAAGTTCATCCTCTGATGGTTCAAAAGACAACAAGGTTTCTTCCTGCGTCGCGCTCGGGAGAGCAATGAATTCTTTAATTTTCTCTTCAAGCTGTTCGATTTTTTGAATGGTGCGGTCCATCGAAATTTCAAACGATTTGATGGAGCTTTCAAGGCGTTTGAGAAAGTTGACTTTCATCATGCCAATCAAGAAACTTTCGCGAGAAGCCTGTGAAAAATTAAGAACCTGAGTACCGGCCATTGCCTCATATTTCTGCTGTTGATCCGGCCTCACATAAGCAGATGGATTGAAAATCGAGAGCTTATAATCAAGAATTTGCCTGTTGAGGCGGTCATAAGAGGGAAAGCGGTTTTTAAGATCAATATCAGGGTAAACCGATTGTGGCTTTTGGCGTTCAGGGAATTTGCCAACCGCTTCTATTTTGTAAAAGCTTTTAATATGCTTCCGGGAGCGGGCTATAGTCAATTCGTCGAGCAATTTAAAGAAGCCGGAATCGAGCTTTTCCAGCAACTGCTTCATATTGCGATTGGGGTTCTTTTTCGTATCGGCCCAGTTGGTGAAATGGGTTTGGGCGTTTTTCAACGTAAAAGCGATATCCTTAATTTGACAGCATTCATAAAGGGCATCAGCTCTCCCCTCTGTGATAAAGGATATCTGGTTTCGCAAGTCTCTGAGGGAGTTGTTGACAGGCGTTGCCGACAGCATAAGCACCTTTGTTTTGACCCCGGAGCGAATGATTTTTTCCATGAGCCATTGAGCCCTGTTCATCTGGGTTGAGCCATCTTCCCTGATTTTTTCCATTGGGTTGCCACGGAAATTGTGGGATTCGTCAATGACAATAAGATCGTAAGCGCCCCAGTTGAAGTTACCAAGGTCAATACCGTTGGCATCGGAACGGCCACATACCCTTGTCAGATCGGTATGGAAAAGGACGGTATAGCTGAAGCGGTCTTTTACAAAGGGGTTCAGTGCGTTGTTCTGGCTTGCCTGGTAAATTGTCCAGTTTCCGGAGAGTTTTTTAGGGCAGAGTACAAGGACCTTTGCGTTCAGAAGCTCAAAGTATTTGATAACGGCAAGCGCTTCATAGGTTTTGCCAAGACCAACACTGTCGGCAATGATGCAGCCGTTGTGTTTCAGGATTTTATTGATGGCGCCTTTTACCCCGTCTTTTTGAAAGTCGTAAAGTTCGCTCCAAATTTCACTATCGAAAAAACCTGTACGCTCATTGAGCAGGCCGCCTTGCTTTTGTTCGTCAAGGTAGTTTTCGAAAAGATGAAAGAGCGTTTTGTAGTAGATAAATTCAGGGCTGTTTTCAACATAGAGCTGTTCAAGGTAGCTGAGTACCTGATCCTTGACATCTTCAACAATTCCCGATTGATCGTTCCAGAGGTTATCAAACCACTCTTTGAGCTCGGTGCGACCATGGTCGCTGTCGATAATCATGTTGAGTTCGATATTCCGGTTGCCACCAAGGCCAAGACCGTTGACCGTGAAATTGGAGCTTCCGGCAATGGCTTTTTCAACCCCGTTGGACTGAAGGATGTGGTACATTTTGCCGTGCAGGAAGTTGGGCTTGACCATAGAGCGAATTTCAGCTTTGCTGCTCAGCCATTTGGCACACTCTCTTGCAACGTTTTTCTGGGTAAGGCGGCTTTCTGTGGGAATAACAAGCTGGTCATCCTCAATTTTAAAATCGCGGGTGTTTACTTTTTCCGGATCGAGTGATTTGAGAAATGTTGGTTCACCGAAAAGGAAACGAAGGTTTTCTATGCTGGTTAATTCATCCTTCAGATGGTGGAAAGCATAAATCGTGAAGTAGGCTGAGACAATTGAGAGGCTGGAGTCCTTTGCAATATTCGCTTTTAAAAAATCTCCGACACTGCCATGAGAATGGTTATCGCGTATTGAGGAATAGCTCATGGAATATTGGTGCCTTGTTGACTAATGCCAAAATGCTTTAGTGAATTCATCGCACAATGTGCTCTTGGCAATATAGTTAAGGGTTTGTAATATTTGAGATTTTCAAGGGTGAGAATGGAGAAAAAGCACTTCAAAACCTCTCACTTTTTGGCACTGTTTGTTTATTGTGACGGTATCCCGGTGCGCATCATCTCACGACGCTGACAATACCCCCGCGCTCTTGTACTCAAGTGAGCCGTACTGCCCCCAGCGAAGCTGGCTCCCTCCGCTTGCTACTCCGCTCTTAACCGCTGCGCCCGGCCTGCCATTGCGTGCCGCATGACTGGCAAGCGAAGCGCGATCTTCATGCAGCTTGGCGCGGTACTCCGTGCCGGGCTGCCATGCTTTCATGCGGAGCGGCTTCCGGTACTCCGGAGGCGGCGGAGCTGCGTGCGGACGGCAACGGGCGGCGGGGCTTGGCTTTGCAGGAGCGAAGGCGGGCGCTGTTGAGCGGGTTGCTATCACTGCACAGATGGTCGGCTGAGGTGAGCAAGTGCAGGGCTTTACTCGGCACTGCATTTGCGGGTGGTCGGGGTGAGCGTGGTGGCCGGTTTGCCGCTGGGCTGCGCAAACGGAGCGGAGCAGAGTGCAGCGCCTGACCGGACCGGATCAATTATCTGATGATTGGAGTTTTTTCACTATCAAACGAATTCCTGAAGTCTCTCTTTTCCTGTGTCATTTCCAAAATGAGTCTGATCGCCAATTTTCCGAGAAACCCATCTCTTTTTCCTGTTTAAGGGGGCAGGATTTCATAAGTGCTTTGAGACCATCTTTAAATGACGTGTCGGGGCTGATACTTTGCATGATGTATTGCATACAGCATAACGCTGCGTAGGGCTTGTATGGCAAAATATTTCTGTTTTGGATAAATTGGTTCGAGGGTTTTTTGGGTAAGGTGATATGTGCTGTCAACCTTCGGTTCCATAACCGGCCGTGATGTGCGCAAGTGTTGCGGATATGACTGAAGCAAAGCATCCAGTTTTCGAGCAGTTCGATATTGTTTAGTCCGAAATGCTTGACCACTGCGATTTTTTCGGGACTTTTTTTCAGATTCCAGAACATTTGAGATAACAAGCCAAAACTGCTTACTTCAAGACTCATCCATGATGGAGGATCAACAGGTTCGGTATAGGTCTTCTTGTAATGCTCGATAAACGTTTCGTTGGAACGGCTGATTTCTGTTTGCAAAGATTGAATTTGGCTATTAAACCGATTGACATCCCTGAAAAGCGTTTCGTTTAACTGCCAATGGCTGCCGTATGGAATCGCGAATTGGTGAATTATCTGTGTTCGCATGGCAATTTCAATTTTTTCCATGGCATCGAACACCATGCTCCTCAATTTTCGATCAAAAACATAGAGTTCTATGATTTGCTCAAAGGTTACTGGAACAATGAAGGGATGATTAGGCTGTGTGTTATCCTGGAATGGATAGGTATAGGCCCTGAGCCGATAATAACTGATGTTGGAGAGACAATGTATGGCAAAAGCCTCATCACCAATGGCAAGACCCCTTGCTTTCAGTTTCGTTATTTGGTCGGGGATTGATACTGCGGGTTTACTGTATAACATGGGCTTTTCAGCTTCTGAGATTAAAAGAGAAAATCCCGTAAAAAGCGAAAACCTGCCCGGGTGCGCTGTTCAAGTGGGAAGCGTGGCAGGTATTATTGCCCATAATGTAAGCAATAGAGCCTTCGCTGTCAAGCTTTATTTTACAAGAGTTCATGCATTCCATACGATAAAGTTCAGTCAAGAGCACCGACTATCTTTCATAACCATATCCTAAAAAATCAGTTATACACTTTATAACCTTATGGATAAAATAATAGCAGCCTCAAGGGCGCCATGCTGGCGGTGCTGCTGTATGACCAGAAGAGAACGCGGCACTCCTCTTTCGCTCCAGTCTGATGGCCTGCTTTGCCGATCGATTGTATCTGAACTACCCATTCCGCTGCGAGGGGCGGCAGTCGGCAGCGAGCGAAACGATGCTGCTGGCTGCCCTGCCCCGAAGCTTTGCGGCTGCCAGTGGCCTTGCAACTGAAAACCAAAGCGTTCTTGTACTCAAGGGCGCTTTTCTTCCCTTACTGACAGTACTCTGATAAGGCACTCTGCACGTTCTGGAGCTGGAGCGGGTCGATTCATGGAGCCGCGTGTAGCGTACTCGCGGAGCAGCGGCGGAGTGAAGCGATTTCTTCCCGCGCAAGTGGAAGAACTCATGCAGTGAGCCGGTGTCGCATTTCCACCTCTGGCCTGCTGGCTGCAGAATACTCCTCCGACGGGTGACTTGAGAGCAACGCGGTTCAAGTCACCCGGCATGGCGTGATGGCCGCTCTGGGAACGTCGGGCAGTGCAGGACGGTGTCGGTCAGCTTTCGCGCCCGCAGGCTGCGCGAGCGAAGCGAAGCGCCTACCTGATTTCTTTTCCGCTGAACAGCGCTATCCGACAGGCGGGCGCTGTTCAGCGGTTTGTTTGTGCTCTGTTGATCTGGTTGAGGAGAGCAAGTGCAGGGCTGTACTCGGCACTGCATTTGCGGGTGGTCGGGGTGAGCGTGGTGGAGTTGGGCGGGCAGTGCAGGCCAGCGTCAGTCGGCATACGCGCCTGCAGGTTGCGCAAACGGAGCGAAGCGGAGTGCAGCGCCTCTGTGGGGTTGGGTGGGACGGGTTGGCTATGAGCAAAGGCGGTAGACTGCTTTTGCTGATGGAGAGATTTCTGGATGGGGATGAAATATGGATTTCGATTGCTTTTTCAGGTATTTTTCTTTACTATGTGCTCAACATGCTCACCCCGCTTCCCGTAAGAACAGCGCGCTCAGGGTGGGCTTTTTGTTTTTATGTCGGGACCCTCCTCTTTTATGCTGGAACAGTATACAAAGCCACCTTTAAGCTATGAAGAGCAGCTACAGCTCCTGAGGGATCGTGGTCTGCTTGTTGAGGATGATTCGAAAGCCCTGCATCTGCTCCATCATATCAGCTACTACAGGTTAAGCGGATACTGGCACCCGCTGCTGCAACAGCCAAAACATCTGCACCGGTTCAAACCAAACGCTTCATTTAACAATGCATTCAAACTCTACTGTTTTGACCGGGAGTTGCGGCAATTAGTGCTCGGTGAGATTGAAAAGATTGAGGTTGCCGTAAGAGCCCAAATGATTAATACCCTGTCGCTGGCATTCGGCCCGACTTGGTATGCTGATAAGCAGCGGTTTACGAACCATCGTTATGGTCACGATCGAACTCTTCAGAAGTTGCTTGATGATTTCAGGAATAGCCAGGAGGAGTTTATTGTTGCATTCAGAAAAAAGTACGCGGACAATTATCCGCCTTGCTGGATGATTATGGAAATTGCATCGTTCGGGCAAATTTCAACCTTGTATTCCGGATTAAAAGGTGGGAGAAGCAAAAGAGCCATAGCGCATCATTTTGGGCTTGATGACACCTCTTTTGCCTCTTGGCTACATTGTATCGTGTATTTGCGAAATCTTTGTGCCCATCACTCACGATTTTGGAACCGGGAGTTCGGCATAAGCCCCCAGATGCCTAATACCCCTTCGAAGCTCTGGCTTACAAGTGAATCCATTTTTTCAATCAAGGGATCTCATGGAAAATTGAATAGCAGGGCGTACTATATGCTCTCGATACTTTTGTATCTGCTGCAAACGGTAAACCCGAAAAGCTCTTTCAGGCAAAAGTTTTTTTTGCTGGTCAACAAGTATCCGAACATTGACCTTGCCGCCATGGGTTTTCCCTCGACTCTTGAAAATGAAGCGCTCTGGGAAGGGTAAAATGAATAATAGCCTGTTTTGCATGAAGGCTGGCCTATGGCCGTTGAATGCCTTGCACCTTACCCCCATAAGCAAATACAGTGCTCGATGCTTTTGTGGCCACAATGTGGCGCGACAATGAACATGGTTGCAAATATTTTTGGGATGGCAGGGCTGGGAGCGATAAAACGAAACGCTTGGCTACCCCGCAACATGAACTTTTGCTATGCAGAACATCATTTTCTTCTCCACCTCTGCAGGAAAAAAGCCAGTAGAGGAATTTCTGAATTCCCTCTCGGCAAAAGAGGCACAGAAGGTCTTATGGGTATTGCAACTGATTAAAGAACTTCCTGCTGTATCGGGCGAATACTTTAAGAAACTGCAAAACACGGACGATATATGGGAAGTCCGTGCAAAACTTGGCAATAATGCGTTCAGGCTTTTAGGCTTTCTTGATGATGGTTCGTTGGTGATTTTGACGAATTGGTTTGCAAAAAAAAAAGTCAAAAAACACCAGCGTCTGAAATTGATTTGCCTGAACAACGAAAGAAAGAATATCTCAAGAGGAAATAATCATGGATGATTTGCAACGATATATCGAACAACGAAAAGACCTTGATCTTGAATTTACTAAGACCTTTGACGAAGGCTATGAGCAATTCAAAATCGGTGAACTCCTGCGCTACGCAAGAGAGCGTGCAGGGTTTACCCAAGAAGAACTTGCTGGAAAGTTGAACACAAAAAAATCAGCAATTTCGCGTATTGAAAATCATTCAGAGGATATAAGGCTCTCTACCCTTTTTCATTATGCCGAAGCTCTTGGAAAGAAACTTCAGGTATCCATTCAATAAACTTATGCGTCTGAAACTATTTCACAATGTGAGAATTGCTTCATAACGCTATCAATTCAAATTGATTATTTCCCGGTGACTGGGTTCAGGATTTCAAGGGTTGTGCTTTGTTTTTTCTCTTCGTTTGCGGCTTTGCCGGGGGTGAGCGCTGGCGGAATGGAGTGGTTCTTGGCGGATCACCCTTTAGACAGGTAGAGTTTATCATTCAAAAGAGTGAACGTGGTGAACATAGTGAACATTGGTTGAGAGTTTCGACCCCAGCGGGCAATAAAAGTTCAGGATGTAAGGCAGGAATATTGATTATATTTGTATCGATTTCTTGTTCGTGACATGGAAGGGGGGGGCCTTCAGATAAACCCGTTAGATGCAGAATTGAGGTGAGTTTGTTGTTTTTGGTATACTTTTTGGTATACTTTTTGGTATACTTTTTGGTATACTTTTAAAGCTTATTGTGTTTATTGCCTTTAAAATTAATAGTTTTCGACTCCCGCCATCTCCACAAGAGGCCCGTTCGAAAGGACGGGCTTTTTTGTTATCCTGTTTACTTCCAGCCGCGTTGCTTGGCAGCAACAGGATTTCTTGGAAAAAACACTACTGGCAAAAGCTGGAATGAATACCGTGCACTATTATTTCTTAAGCGGGTTACCGATACAAAACAGGCTTACGCTGTTTTCCGATGAGTTATTTCCTGATAAGAAAATTCCCATAAGCCAGCATTTTCTTTGGCATGCTCAATGGTCATGCTGACAAGATTCCCCTTCTCATCAACATCAATCAAGATGTTTTCACTAATCTCGCGAGTTTCAAACACCGGTTTATCAAGTAATTCAACATAAGCGGTATCAGTATCCTCAAAATATTTCACTTTCATGGGTTAGCTCTCCTTGTATGATCGATCGAAAAAAGCATTATGAACGGTTTGGCCATCTTCAAGCAAAATAACACGTAAAACTTTCCCGGCATCTTGAATATGGGCCCATTTCTTGATTCTGCCATCAGATTGGACTCGGTATTGAGTTGATCGTTTCATGATTTCTTTTTTCATTCCGAATCTTTTCATTTTTGTCGCGGCTTCGCCGTTTTACGCGGCGAGGCGTGACAAGAATGGTGGAAGAAATGTTGCCCGGCTACCTGTCATTTTTTGTCGCTGCGAGTGGCGTCAGTCGAGAGCGAGCGAAGCATTGCGGCTGACTGCACTACCCCGAAGCTTTACGTCTACCAGCGGTCTGTAACTGAAAACCAAAGCGCTTTTGTACTCAAGGGCGCTTTCCTTCCCATGCTGTCAGTACTCTGACAAGGCGCTCTACACGTTCTGGAGCCAGAGCGGGTCGCTTCATGGAGCAGCGGCGGAAGAAGGCTTGCAGTGCGCCGATGTTGCATGGACACCTTTGGGTTGCTGGCTGCGGCATGGCGAGGTGGCCGGTCAGGGGTCGCGGGCAGTGCAGGCTGGCGTCAGTCGGCATGCGCGCCCGCAGGATGCGCGAGCGAAGCGATGCGCTTACATAATTTCTGTTACGCGGGCGGTTGTGGCGTTTCTGGCTGTGATATCGGTGATGGATTATCGTCTTTTGTATTGACGTAACCTCCCCCGATGTTGGGATTGTTGTTCAAGAAATCCCAACCGAAAGTAACAGCGACTTTATTGAAGAGATAACCAGCACCAGCATCGATTCCGAATTTTCCAGTAAGTGGATAATATGAGACACCTGAAGCAAGAACACCACGATCTTCCTTGTTATTGGAAAGAACTTTTACGGATACACCAACAGAACCACCGAAGTTACAGGTAGTTCCTAAAAAAATCCCTGGGTCTGCGATAGCAGGCGTCGCCCCAGCGAGCAACATGCCGATAAGCGCGAAATGTTTCATCATTTCTAACACTCCATTAATATGTTTAGTAAGTGTCCGATCACAATTGAATAAAAATAGCTATTTAATACGACAATAATATACCTGTTTTTTTGATTTAGCAATAAAAATGCTTCTAACGGCCCATGCCGCTGCAAAGCGCTGGAGCAGCAGGCAGTGGAGCGGAGCGGAGTTGCTGGCGGCGGAGGCGATGAGGCAATGCGGCTTGCCGATAGCCTGCTTTGGCACTCTTGTACTCAAGGGTGCCAAGGTGAGTGGTGCGGCGGGCGTGCATGAGCGAATGCGGCACTCCGCTTTCGCGGGAAGATTCACCAAAAAGCCGTACCTTATACTGAAAAAAGCAGTCTGCTTTTTCTTAATTAGGGAGATCAGTCTATACGATGTTCGTCTTTTAAGCCAAATGTATGTTTAATCTTCTTGTACGCAGCTCCGGTTGGGCCGACTCACGTGACACGATGCCAGTCGGTCGTGTGTTTGAGTATACAGACTAGCAGCCTGTCGGACTTAAAATCCCCGCAAATATTGCATAATTCCTCATAAGGTATTATATTAAATTATGTTATATATAATCCCTTCTTATCTGAAGCTTCCGTTTTTCTTGTCAGATTTAGCCTTATGAGTACCGATT
>CAILRB010000039.1 GCA_903836465.1 uncultured Chlorobiaceae bacterium | reverse complement strand
TTGAAAGCAAAATTCCGTAGTTTGATTTTGGAAAATCTCGGTAAGCTCAAAAACACCTCCGCAGGGTCAAAAATAGACAGTTTTTGATCGTGGTGGTATTCTCAGATTTTCAAAAAACAGGGGTTTTCTGTCAGGCACTAGTTATCTCACTGAAAACCAGATTGTTGAACTGACGGTTTTCGGCGCCCTGATGATTGTCAATAATGTCTTCAACAGTGCATTGCAGATTGATGTGGATGAAAGCTTGTCCGCGTATGCGATCCAGCCGGAAATTGCCTTTGCAGGGTCATCACATTTTCAGAACGGGAAGGAGTCTGTATGAGCGAGAGAACACTTCATTTTGATACTCTTCAGGTTCATGCCGGTCAGGTTCCTGACCCGACAACCGGGGCCTGTGCTGTACCGATTTATCAGACGACATCGTTTGTCTTCAAAAACTTTGAACAGGCAAAAGCGATCAGTTCGGTGGAGGAGTTTGGCTTTGATTATACACGCATCACCAATCCAACCAATGAAGTTCTTGAAAACCGTATAGCCATTCTTGAAGGTGGCAGCGGTGCACTGACAGTCGCCTCCGGTTCTGCGGCAACGGCCTACTCCATCCTGAACATCACCCATGCCGGGGATGAAATTGTGGCGGCCAAAACGCTTTATGGCGGCAGTTTTAATCTTTTCCAAAACACACTGCCGAAGCATGGAGTACGCACCCATTTTGTTGATCCGGTTGACCCGGAGAATTTTCGCAAGGTGATCAACGACAAGACTCGGGCGATCTTTATCGAGACCATCGGCAACCCTGATATCAACATCATTGATTTTGATCAGGTGGCGCGTATTGCTGAAGAGAACGGCATTCCACTCATTGTTGACAATACTTTTGGAACCCCGTACCTCTTTCGTCCTTTTGACTACGGGGCTAATATTATTGTTCATTCAGCCACCAAATATATCGGTGGTCATGGCACCAGCATCGGCGGCTTGATTGTGGATGGAGGAAATTTTGACTGGTCACGGAGCGGCAAGTTTCCCGACTTTACGACCCCCGATCCGGCCTACAACGGTTTTGTCTACTGGGATCGCTGGGGAAATTATCCCGGGACGGGCAATATCGCCTACATCATTAAAGTCAGGCTTCAGTATCTGCGCGATCTTGGCGCCTGCATGAGCCCTTTCAATGCGTTTCTCTTTCTTCAGGGTCTTGAAACCCTCTCCTTCAGAATCTCCCGACAGGTGGAGAGTGCTCAGCGGATTGCCGAATATCTTGAGTCGCACCCTGATGTTGCATGGGTATCGTATCCGGGACTTGCCAGTAGTCCATATCATGGGTTGGCACAAAGATATCTGCCAAAAGGACCGGGCGCCATTCTTGCATTCGGTGTCAAAGGCGGCTTTGAGCGGGCTAAAAAATTTATTGAAGCCATGAAGGTCTTTTCATTTCTGGCAAATGTTGGCGACTCGAAATCACTTGTCGTGCATCCTGCAACGGTCACTCACGGGCAGCTCACGGAGGCAGAACAGCGTCTTGCCGGAGTAAAGCCGGAGCAGATCCGCTTTTCTATTGGCACTGAACATGTTGACGATCTGCTCTGGGATATTGCGCAGGCGTTTGATGCATCCGTTCTTTGAGAAAGTATGTATTTCAATAACAGTATTCATTTTTTCATCTCAAGTGCATCAGTTAATGTTGATACAATAATATGTATATTTTAATCAACATATTATTTCAAGAAATAACTCAATTATGGTATACAATATCCCGTTTAAACGGGATATGAAAATCAATATTTATTTCTGATCTTAATCACAAGACATCAGAAACAATATTTTAATGCAAATCATTATCATGAAATCAAATAAAAGATCAAATATTATTTGTTGTTGTTGGCTGCAAGAGCATCATGACATTAAACTTATTGCGCCTGAATAATACTTTATATACAAAAAAGTTTATTCTAAAGCCGATTCTTGATGTCAAAGAATCGGCTTTTTTATTTTAAAAAATTTGAATCAAATCATCATGAGTAAAATAAATATTGGAATAATTCTTCTCGGAAGTTTATTGATTGGTCATGCCAATCTTCAGGCGGCAGAGCGAGCGGATACAGATCTGCAGGCATCTGGATCACACCAGCATGTTGCCGCTTCAGTTTCTGCCGTCGATGAACCGGCAACAGGAGGAGAGCCGGTAACCAGAGAAGAACTTGAAGGTGTCAGGGGAGAGGTTGCCACGCTTCAAGAGTTGTGGCAACGGACGCTGGAAAATAATACGGCGCGAACTCAGCGCTCCCTTGTGTTTACCGGAATTGCCCAGCTCAGGTACTCAACACAGCAAAATGCGACTAAAAATGGCTTTGACCTGAACGCGCTTGTGCTCAATTTTCAGGGAAGTCTCAAAAGAGATTACGAGCAGGGGCGCAATGTCAACTACCTTTTTAGTTTGGCCTCCCCGAGTGGAGCAAATGCTGATGGTTCTACCGATTTCAGGGTAAGCCCGCTTGATGCTTACATCAGCGCCTTTGTTCTTCCTTCTCTGAACCCTGAAGATCCGCTCTTAAGTATCACGGCTGGCCGTCAGAAAAAACCGTTTGGTCTTGAAGCGCAGGCAGGAGAAGACAAAAAGCCAACAATCAAACTTGCCCAATCTGCGCGAGCAGGTTCGGGAATTGACCTTGATGCCCGTGATATCGGTGTGGTTATTAAAGGGGACCTATTTCCAAATTTTGACCCTGGTTACCGCTATCGTGTTCCTGCTTTGGAATATGCTGTCGGTCTGCTCAATGGCAGAGGATCGGATGCTTATGGTTACACCAATCTCTCCGACGATAATAAACAGAAAGATATAGCTGGCAGGGTAGTGCTCAATGCTCCTGTCGAATATTCATCGGTCTTTCGTGGATTGTCGCTGGGAGGTTCTTATTACTCCGGAAAGAGTGGATCATCAGGGATTGTTGATAAAAACCGAAGTGGACTGGACATTTCATACGTCAATACTCCGGTGGGCTTTACGCTTGAATATGCAAAAGGAGAAGATGGCACCACAAAAAAGAGTGGCCGCACCCTGACCATTTTTTACAATCAGGGAGAGCAGTTTGTTGGTGGATATAAAGCCCAGGACCGCTACGATGACTGGTATCCTGTCACTTTTCAGCCTTTCGTGCGGTTTGACCGGTGGGATCCTGATACCAGCATAGCCGGGAACCGGAAAGATATTACGACCATTGGGCTGAACTGGTTTTTTGCCCAGACCACAAAGCTGCAGGTTAATTACAACATCATCACAGAAGAGAGCAACAAAATTGCAAACAATGAATTTCTCGCTCAGCTTCAATATGCCTTTTAAAACATCAATTTCATTTTCAGGAGAATATCATTATGAAACACACTTTCGCTATTATTTTTTCAATAATTACCCTCTTTATTTCTGGCGGGAATTCATTGATTGCTGCACAAAATAAACCTGATATTATACGAATAGGATCGGCGTATTCCGCCGGGTATGGAAAACCTTATAGTACCGGTATTCTTGGTATTGTTCATGCAAAAGGACTCCTTGAAGAAGAGTTCAAAAATGATGGTATCAAGTTGAATTGGTATTTTTTCAAGGGAGCTGGACCTGCAACAAATGAATCACTTGCAAATAACGCAGTTGATTTTGCATTCATTGGAGATCTTCCTGCAATTGTTGGTAAAGCTGGTGGGCTGAAAACAAAATTTATTGCCGGAGGCTCTAAATACACCAATGTTTATATCGGTGTTCCGAGTGATTCAAAAATCACCTCTATAAAGGATTTGAAAGGCAAGAAGGTTGGACTTTTCAAGGGAACAAACGCGCATTTGACGTTAGCCAGGATTCTTGAGGCAAATAACATGAAAGAGAGCGATCTGAAGATTTACAATCTTGGTATTGCTGATCTTGATGCTGCATTGAAAACCAAAAATATTGATGCTGCCGTCGCCTGGACAAATTTGTTGCAGTTGCGTAGTCAGGGTAATGCAAAAATTATTTATTCGACAAAACAGAGTCCTCAGGATTGGCGGAATACTGGCGGCTTCTATGTCACCGAAAAATTTGCAAACGAATATCCTGAGATAACAAAAAGAATCATCAAAGTTTATGTTGAGGCCGCACGATGGGCTTCTGATGAGAAAAATCGGAATGAAGTTATAGCTCTTGAGGGGAAGGCGGGAACGCCTCGGTCAGTTGTGCTTGAAGAGATACAAGGCCGGACGCTCAAGGATGTGTATGATGTAACGTTTGATAAAAACTATGTGAATCATTATGCGGGAGGAATTGCTTTCGCCAAACAAAGAGGTCTGATAAGAAACGTCTTTGATGTGAACACCTGGATCGATCGCAGTTATCTGGATGCTGCTTTGAAAGAGCTGAAGCTTGAAAATTTCTGGAAGTAATCTAACTCATTCTGCAGGAATCTGCTGACTGATGGCGTGGATTCCTGCAAACAATTAATAAGGAGTATTGAGGTGAAATTGAATAATGAATTGGGGCTTGATGCCCTTGTTGAGAAATATTCTGATGTTCCCAAATCTGTCATTCTGAAGCTTGATTTGCAGAGACGGGGTATAGCATTTACTGATGCGACAACAGAAGAGACCTATACGCCCTATTACCGTGGTCCGGCGCAGACGGCATTTTCAGGAGGCACAAAACTGGAACGTCCTTTTCCCGGCCCACTGCTTCTTCGTGATGGCACAAGCGTGCTGGCTTCTCCGGTGAAAAACCAGTTTTCTGATCCCTATACCATTGATTTCGTTGATGGCAAATTTTATGTGACTGATAAGGGCAAGCGTCTTGATGAGGTTGATTTTACACCAAGACCGGATTTTTATGGAAAAGTAACGAGTCGAGGTGTTCCGATGGAGTCAATTGCCTGGTCGCGACCACAGCGTCTTGACATCATTCCATACCGGTACTGCCATTACTGGGACACAAAAGATCAATGCAAATTCTGCGCCTTCTTTACTGATTTGAAACAGCAGAAACAGGCTGCCGGCGACAACTATGAGAAGATCATCCATCCTGAAGATATTTATGAGACGGTTCAAGAAGCTCTTAAAGAGCCAGGTCGATATTCCCAGATTAATTTGACCGCCGGAACCGATTATTCAGGGGAGGTACCTTTCGATAAGGAGGTGACGCGCTACATCGAGGTGCTTCAGGCAATCGGAAGAAACTTCAGGACAAGAAGATTTCCAAGCCAGTTAATAGCCCCTGCCTATACAAAGCAGCAGGTGAAAAGGCTTCATGATGAGACTGGCCTCTCTTCGTATTGCCCGGATATTGAGGTGTGGGATAAAGAGCTTTTTAAATGGATCTGCAGTGGCAAGGAGAAGTGGTTCGGGCGCGATTACTGGATTAAAAGTGCGCTTGATGCGGTTGAAATATTCGGCAAGGGCAATGTCTATACCAACTTTGTGGCAGGTGTTGAATTTGCAAAACCACAAAGCTTTACAAGTATAGAGCAAGCGCTCGACTCCAACTTCGAGGCTTGTGAATATTTTGCCAAAAATGGGGTCGTCTACCTGAGTCTTGTCTGGACACCCTGGAAAAGCACGGCGTTAGCCGGGCAGGAGCAGCCTCCGCTCGAATACTATGTCCGCCTGATTAAAGGGCTTGTTGAGATTCGCAAACACTATGGTCTTGCCTCTGATAACGATGATTTCAAACACTGTGGCAATCACGGCGACAGTGATCTGGAACGGTTAAACTAAAGAGTGAGGAATACAGCTATGAGTAAACTACCCGAAGAACTGCTTGATCTGCTGAAAGATACCGGGAGCGTTAAAGTGGTCGCAACCATTGATGGTGATGGCGTTCCCCATGTTGTCTTCAAAGGGTCGTTGACAACTTTTGATGACGAAACAATTGTCTTTGCAGAAGGCGTTGAGAGTTCACTGAGCAATAAAAATCTGGTCAGAAGTATCTGGTTCGACAAGAAGGTGGCGATCAATATTACCAAAGGGTTGATCAGTTATCAGATCAAGGGCTTTCCTTATAAATACCTGATTACGGGCACGATTTTCAGGCAGATGCTCGACAGGGCACGTGAGCGGAGAGGGCCTGAGGCTGATATTGCCGGTGTCTGGGTTATTGCTCCTGACGAAATTCGTAACGAATCTCCCGCCTGGCGAAGCGCTCTGGCAAAGGAAGAGCGTGGATTGTTTCACAGCCATCTGGATTTATGGAGGTGAGCGTTATGAAAGAGACAACAGGTGAAAACAAGCTGCTGGTGCAGTTTATGTTTCTCTCTGTACTTGGCGGTATGGGGATGGGGGTTGCACAGATCGCAGTAACACTGTATGCGGTAAAACTGGGGGCGACAAGCTCCCAGATTGGGTTGATCGGGGGGGCGCAGGGAATAGGCCTGCTGTTTACTGTTTTACCGATTGGTTTTCTTGTCGATCACGTTGGCCCGAGGAAAGTGTTTATTTTTGGGGCTGTTGCAAGTGGAATCCTCTATCTCTTTTTCCCCTGGGCGAACTCTGCACAGACTCTTTGCTACTTCGTGGCGATTGTCGGATTTTTTACAGCCTTCAGGTTTATTCCAATGAGCAGCGTCTTTCTGGAATTTGTGAGGAGTGTCGGGAGCGACAAGGCGGGGTGGCAAAGGGGCTCACATTCATTCGGACTCGTTTTTCTTGGCCCGCTGTTTGGAGCATCTATTAGTAAATCTCTACGGGTCATATTCCCCGCCGCTTGCGGCGTGATATGATGTATATTATTTGGCATGAGCGAATATATTCACAAGAGCCATAATGTCACCGTTCTAATGTATCACATAGTGCTACCAGCAAAGTATAGACGCGT
>CAILRB010000038.1 GCA_903836465.1 uncultured Chlorobiaceae bacterium | reverse complement strand
TCGCGACATTTTGCTTGGGAAGCAAACACTCTACCAACTGAGTTACACCCGCTTTTCAATGGTGGTGAGAGAGGGAGTTGAACCCTCGACCTCAGGGTTATGAATCCTGTGCTCTAACCAACTGAGCTACCTCACCATTTTATCGGCTGAAAATATACTACAGGCTTCATGAATAAACAAGCAGGAACAAGTTTTATTTGTTCTTTTTTGAGGTGTTACGATTGCGGAGCAGATCTCTGCCGGAATATCGCTTCGGCAACAGGAATATCCTCCGGAGTGGTGATCTTTATATTGTGGTATCCGGTTTCAAAAATTCTGATAAGCTGTTCGGGGAAAAAACGCTCGACCAGCGCGGCATCATCAGTGGCATACCATCCCTCAAGCTCAGCCTGTTCATGTGCCTGAATCAGGAGGGGACTTCTAAAACCCTGAGGTGTCTGTACCTGGAGAAGCCTGCTGCGGTCAAGTGTTTCTCCAAAAAATCCCTGGGTATCGCCGATGTATTTTATGGTGTCCTTTGGTTTTGTTGCCGGAACGCAAGCTCCGTAGAGCATTGAGAGATGCGAAATTTCATCAATCTCTTCAGGGGTTATTAGAGGTCGAGCCCCATCATGAACAAGAATCGTGTCCGGCACAATACCCGTCAGGCGTCTTTCCTGTTCGATAGCCTTGATACAGTTGTTGACGGAATCCTGTCGTTCCTTTCCTCCTTCGACAATGGCCTTCAGCTTGGAGAAGCCCGAAGCAGCCGCCATCTCTTCAAGTAAGGTTCTGCTTTCTTCCTTTGTTGCGATATAGAAGTGTTTTATGGAAGAAGCCGTTTGAAATGCCTTTAACGTATGGTAGATAACCGGAAAACCGCCAATTTCAAGCATCTGCTTGCTTTGTCCCTCATCGAGCTGCATTCGCTTTCCGATACCGCTTGCGGCAATAATCGCTGTGGAATTCATAGTGAAGAGGTCAATCGTTCAGAGTTTAATGAATGAACATGGCATCTCCATACGCCAGAAACAGGTAATCCTCTTTGAGTGCGGCTTTATAAGCCTCCATCAGAAGCCTGTGTTCAGCAAAGGCGCTGACGGCCATAAGCAGAGTGGTTTCAGGCTGCTGAAAATTGGTGAGAAGAGCATCAACAACCTTGAATTGATAGGGGGGATAGATAAACTTGTCTGTCCAGCCTCTTCCAAATTTGATTTTTCCATCAACAGTGGCGTTGGCTTCCAGCACACGAAGAGTTGTTGTTCCGACAGCAAAGACACGTCCTGTTTTGTTGACCTTGGTTTCATTAATCTCCATGGCCGTCTGGTAGGGAATATTGAAATATTCAGAATCCATTTTATGTTTGGAGACATCCTCGACTTCAATGGCACTGAAGGTACTCAGGCTTGGATGAAGAGTTATCGGCAGGATTTTTACTCCAATTTTCTGGATTTTCTGCAGAATCGGGATAGTAAAATGCAACCCTGCCATTGGGGCAACAACAGCACCGGTCACGCTGGCGTAGACGGTCTGGTAGTTTTCTTTGTCAGTCTCCCTGGGCGGGCGAGTAAAGTACGGTGGAAGGGGAATACTGCCGATTCTTTCAACAAGGCTGAAGACATTAATATCCGGATTAAGGAACCTTATCGTTCTGCCACGGGAAGTCGTGTTGTCAACGACTTCAGCAACAACATCCTCCTCAAAGTAAATTTTGTTGCCTACCCTTACTTTTCGCGCGGGATCAACCAATACATCCCATAAGCCAGCTTCTTTATTGAGTACCCTGAGCAAAAACACTTCGATCTTGGCGTCTGTTTTTTCTTTCTGGCCAAATATCTTGGCAGGAAAAACCCTGCTGTCGTTTAAGACAAGCAAGTCTCCTTTTTTAAAATAAGAGACGATATCATCAAAGACTTTGTGTTCAAAATCTTTTCTCCGCCGGTTCAGCACCATCATTTTGCACTTTTCCCTGGGTGAGGCCAGCTCATCAGCTATTTTTGTTTTAGGTAAAGTATATCTAAAATTAGAGAGGCGCATAAGTAATTTAATAGGTCAACAAGAAGAACAAAAAGTATAACAAATAAAAACCAGGGGGAGCCAGCGTCATGCTTTCTCCCCCGTGGGTCTTCAAACAGAGGCTGAATGATAGGGCTCGCCTTTTTTCAGGGTGAGATGGTGACCGGCAATACATACAAGGGCTTCATCTTGCTCCGATTCGATCAGAGTGACAATGATATCGTTCTTTTCGATAGTAAGAGCATAACGGTTATTCCTGAAACAAACACTCAGCGACAGTTTATTCCATTGAGCCGGAAGGTTTGGATGCACATTGAGCTTTTCATTGTAGAAAGAAATGCCGGCGAAATAACGGATAACCGTATCAAGTGTCCCAGCCATGACACCACAGTGAATGCCTTCCTGGGTGGTTCCTCCCTGGGTATCCTCAATATCGCTTTTAAGCGCCTCGGAAAACCACTTCCAGGCCATATCATGGCCGTCATACAGATAGCTTGAGATGATGCTGTGAACGACCTTGCTCAAGGTTGAACCATGACTTGTTCTTGGTTCGTAATAGGCATAATTGTTTCTGACCAGGGTAACAGCATCAGGCACCTGATACCCTGTCTTTGTCAGCAACTCGGCGACTTCTCCTGGAGAGAGTGTATAAAAAGTCATCAGAACATCCGGCTGTTTGGCAACCTTGTACATATCGGGAGAGTCATCCGCAGCCTTCAGTATCCTGTCCATACGGTGGATATTGCCGTACATGGTTCGGTAGTGCTTCCAGTCAAGTTCTTTAAGGCTCTTGTAGCCTTCAAACTGTTCAAGAATACCATCGTTATCAATCAGGATATTCATGTGTCGGCTGATATCCTGCCATTGCGCGAGTTCCTCAGGATTGAGCTGGATTTTAGACATCAGACGTTTGAGAACAACCGGATCAATTTTATCACCGATTTCAGCAGCCTTGTCAAAAAGCCAGACAGCCATTATATTTGTATAGGCATTATCTTTCAGCCCCTCCTTCCCACTTCCGGGAAGTGTTTCATGAAACTCGTCCGGCCCCATCACGCCTTCGATGTGATACTTGTTCGTCACCGGAGAAAAAGTGGAAATTGAAGCCCAGAACCTTGCAATTTCAAACATCAGCTCCGCACCGTATTCGTTCAGGAACTGAGTGTCGTCAGTGTCATAGATATAGCGCCACACATTGTAGAAAACTGCTATCGAAACATGTCGCTGCAAACGGCTGAGGTCAGGTCCCCATGTACCACTTTTTGGATTGAAATGCAAAACTTGCGTATCTTCAAGGCCATCATCAGCAGTCTGCCAGGGGTACATGGCACCCTTGTAGCCGTTTTCACGCGCATACTCTCTGGCTGCATCAAGCCTGCGATAGCGGTACAGAAGAAGTGCCTTTGAAATTTCGGGAAAGTGGCGGTTGAAAAATGGCAGAATAAATATTTCATCCCAGAAGATATGGCCACGGTAAGCCTCACCATTCAAGCCCCGGGCAGGCATTCCTGCATCAATTGATGAATTGTGTATTGATGCAGTGCACATCATGTGATAGGTGTGCAGTCTGAGTAATTTCTGGCTGTATCGATCGCCTTCAACAATCATATCAGCCTTTTTCCATATTTTTTCCCATGCGCCGACATGTGCTTTAAACAGTGACTCGAAAGAGTCCTCGCTTTCAAGTGAAAGTTTCGCGGCCTTAACCGCATTACTACTCTTCGGGTCAAGTGATGTATGAATTGATGCCAGTTTTTCGATAGTACAGCTCTTGTTCGGACTCAGGGCGATGGTAAACAATTCACCGATATAGCGATTTTCACTGACGGTTGAACGTTCAAGAACTGCGGGCTTTCCATGAGACAAAATCCTTGTCTTCGTTCCTGTTACAATGTCGTAATGCGACACATTGGTATGAACATGCAGGAGAATGATCTGATCTTCACTGATGCCCTCCACATGTTCCAGATGATCGCTCGTAAGCTCACTGTAACGCGCAACGTTTTTGTTTTGAATCCTGCCGTCTATTCCAGATCGGAACTCGACTTCTGAACTGTAATTGACAGGCTTGAGCGTAAACTTCAATGCACAGCGATGCGGGTCGTCCATGCTGGCAAACCGGCTGGTGATGATGCTCGTTATTCGTCCGAGATTGTCCTGAATAACGATCTCACGCTCCATCAGGCCGTTCCGCAAATTCAGGTTCTGTCGGTAGCTGAGTATTTTCTGCTCAAACGGATCAATAAACTTTCCTCCACCAATCCTGAACTCTACGGGAAGCCAGTTAGGAGTATTGACAAAGTCATTATTGAAAACGGTCTGACCATGAACCTCCGAGGGCACTCTGTTGAAAACCCCTGCAATATAGGTTCCTGGATAGTGGTGTTGAGAACTGGAGGAACCTTCATAAGCGCCCCTTACGCCAAGGTATCCGTTGCCGGAAGAGGTCAGTGTTTCGCGAACTTTTTCCTCTTTTGCAGAAAAATCGGTATAGGTCAGATTCCATCCCTCATAATCGATGCCTTTACTGAACCACTCTTCAATCTCTTTAATCGTAATCTCTCCGAGGTCACTGACAACAATATCAGCCCCCTGTTCCTTCAGTTTTGATCCTTCGATGTCACGGGCAATGCCGAGCACCATACCGAAATTACCCCGGAAACCTGCCTGAACACCGGAAATAGCGTCCTCAACGACCACACATTCGTGAGGTTCCAGTCCGAGGTTTTTTGCAGCCATGATGAAAATATCAGGATTCGGCTTTCCCTTGAGACCGAGTTCAATCGACACCTCTCCATCAACACGGGTTTCAAAAAGATGCTCCAGTTTGGCAAGTCTCAGAATAAGCTGGCAGTTGCAACTTGAAGAAGCAATACCAATTCTGATACCCTTCGATATGAGCACATTGATGAGATCAACCGATGAGGTATAGACTTCAGGGCCTTCCTTGATCAGGATTTCAGTAAAGAGGCTGTTTTTACGGTTTCCAAGACCGCACACGGTCTCTTTTTCCGGAATATCGTCCAGTTCGCCAAAGGGTAATTCAATATCTCTCGACAAAAGAAAGCTTTTGACACCTTCCATGCGCGGTTTCCCGTCTACATACTTGTGATAGTCGTGAGCAGGGTCAAACGGAACGTAAGGTTCGTTGTTGTTTTCTGCATAATATTTGAGATAGGAATTAAACATTGACTCCCACGCCAAACTGTGCACTTTTGCTGTGCCGGTGATGACGCCGTCGAGATCAAATATTGCCCCTTTAAAGATGTTGCTCATACTGGTATTTAAAAGATTATAATGATGCAAAATCGTTGTTACAGAGAGAGTAAGCCAAGAATAGTTAAAAGAACATCCGGGTAAGGAACTGTATAGCTGTTCGGACAGATTTCCTCAACCTGTTTTTTAAGTATCTCATCCCTCGTCACAAAAACTGCCCAGACATCATTACACATCTCCATTGCCTTTTTCAGCATGGGAATGTCCGAAGGGGTATCGCCACACACAAGAGTAGAGCCTTCCGAGCCATTTATGCCCAGTTTATTGTAGATAAAAGAAAGTCCGTCACCTTTGTCAAAATCCTTGATCGGAGAGTCTTTTGACGCGCCATCAATGGTTAAAATAATTTCAATATCAAGACCGGTATCTTCAATTCTGAAATTTCTGCCACTCGGGTCTATTTCCTGTACAACGCTTTTTACCTTTTCAAGAAAGGCAACAGATTCATCATCCCTGATAGAGTTTGTGATATCCTGACGGGCAACGGTGGTCTGGCCAAATTTTATCTGGAGTGCCGAGCCGATAAAGTTAAATTTCTCAAAATCCTGTTCCTGAAGAAGTACCAGCATTCTTTCGTTTAAAAGCTGAATCAGCTTCTGCTTTTGTTCATCAATGGGATAGCTGTTGAACTCGCCATTGATATCGATAAACTCCCTTCCTTTGGAACCTGCGTAAATGAAGGTGTGGCTCGGATTGATTGAAACATTTAGAATGCCGAAATCTTTCAAGGGCGCCGAGGTAATGATAATGGAGTGGTTACAGCAGTTCCTTGCAAAGCGGGTCAGAAATACTGAGTTGTAGATCGGTTGTACAGAAGAGCGGTAGCGGCCGCAGTAGTTGTTCGTTGTTCCGTCACGATCGGTGATAAAGGCGTTAAAGTGCTTTCCCTTGAGAGTAGTGAAGCCTTCGTTAATATAGGTGCGAAAATCGGGAATGAATTTTGCCAGATAATCAATAAATTTATCCTCACCGTGTTCAAGGTAGTAGATGTCTTTCTGGAGCTCCCTGATTTCGTAAGTGAGATCGACCTCGATCTGTTTTTTGCCATCAAGGCGCAGCAGACGTTGCCCCGTATCATCATCTATATAAATGGTTTCCAGTGAGTAGAGGGCATTTTTTAGCGATTCAACACATGATTGCCCAACCACCCGCTGCTTGATGATGTTTTTGACTACCGGTTCCCTCAGTTCACGTGTTTCCGCCTTCAGTTGGTAGAGTTCTTTCAGGGTACGAATATCCTGTAACGTGATCGAAGTGGAGCTTGTGCTCAGCTTGCGCTCTTTAAGAATACTCTCGTGCATGCTTTACTGGTAAGGGAGTGAAGGGTGTTGTAGTACGTCTTGCAATCTAACGAAAATCTTTCAAAAATCGGTAGAAAACTTTAACAAAAAATATAAACAAAGCAACAGATATTTATACGGTATTTTTGCTTTTATTTTAGGAAAGAGTGGCCTGAGTGCGTTTCGATGGAGAAACGGATTATTTCAAGCTGGAAACCGATTTTTCAGACAGGTGACAATGTAGTTATGAATATTATTTACAGACTGAAGGGCATTAATGCAGACAAAGCGTTCATTATTCAGCCGCATAATTTCCCGGTATCCCTGCTGGACGTGACGGTAAAACTCAATTCCTGATTGTTCCATACGGTCAAGTTCTTCGTTGTCAAAATCCAGGGGAATTGATTTTTTTGAAAATTTTCTCTTCATAGCCTCTTCGGGCTCAATATCAAGATAAAAGGTGATATCCGGAGTTATGTTGCAGGTTGAAATGTTGATAATTGAGCGGAGCAGCTCCAGATCTATGCCTCGACCATAACCCTGGTAGGCCGTCGTAGAATCAAAAAAACGGTCAAGAATAACCGTTTTTCCACTTGCAAGCGCTGGTATTATAACATCCTGAACAAGCTCCGCCCTGCTTGCTGAAAAAAGAAGCAGTTCACCAATGGGGCTGATTTTGTGCTGGTTTTCCAGAAGAATAAGACGAATCTTTTCAGCGACGGACGTCCCGCCGGGTTCCCTCAGGGTGACAACATCTTTTCCCTGACCAGTCATAGAGTTGACAAGTTTCTGTATCTGGGTAGATTTGCCTGCACCATCTATTCCTTCAAAGGTTATCAGCATAAATCCTGCCTGGCATGAGGTTCTGGATACCGTTTCAGCGTCATCGGTTAATGGGGCTGGCCCGTCGGCCGAATCAAAATATCGTTGACATCAACATGCGGGGGCTGACTTACTGCAAACATGACCGCTCGGGCAATATCGTCCGACTGCAGCTCAGTAGAAGGAGGTTTCTGCAGATGATCCCAGAAAGGAGTATCGACAATACCGGGTTCAATCAGTGTCACACGGATTCCTGTACCCACCATCTCATTTCGGATAGCCTGCGCCATGCCGGTAACCGCCCATTTTGTTGCCGAATAGAGGTTTTTTATGGAGGTAACCCGTCCGACGACAGAGCCGGTGATAAGAAAGTGGCCACCATTTTTAACCAGTTCAGGCAAGGTCAGGCGAGCTGTTACTGCAGCACCATAGACGTTGACCATCACCATCTCACGCCACTCATCAGGCTTATCCTCACCGCCGTAAAAGGTTGATCCTTTCGAAAATCCCGCATTGGCAAAAACAACATCAATTCGGCCAAAGCGCATCAGGCTCTTATCCACCATCTCCTGCTGTGATTGCCACTCAGCAACATCACACGTAACGGCAAGGGCGTTTTCAGGGCCAAATTCAGTGACCAATTTTTCCAGCTTGTCAGTTGATCGCGCTGCAAGCACAACCTTGAATCCTGAATCAACCGCACGTCTTGCTGTTGCTTCCCCGATTCCGGTTGATGCACCGGTAATCAGAAATACCTTTTCATTCATTGTCTTAGGCCTGGTTAAGGTTCGTAGGTGTTCAGCGCGCTATGCTTGCGGCCATAAAAATAATAAATGACAATGCCGATAAACAGCCAGCCTATAAGCCTGATCCAGTTTTCCACCGGCAGCGAAAACATCAGCGTCAGGCAGGTGAGAATACCAGCAATGGGCACAAAAGGGACCAGCGGAGCCCTGAAAGGACGATTGGCATCAGGGTTAGTTTTTCTCATAATAAGCACTGCGGTGCAGACGACAACAAAGGCGAAAAGTGTTCCGATATTGACCAGTTCAGCCAGCAGTCGCAAGGGGAGCATGCCGCCCAGCGTTGCAACAAAAACACCAGTCAAAAGAGTTGATTTCCAGGGAGTCCTGAACTTTTCATGAATTGCCCCGAAAAACGATTTCGGCAGCAAGCCGTCACGCGCCATGGCAAGAAAAATCCTCGGCTGACTGAGCATCATGACCAGCAAAACAGAGGTGATGCCTGTAATAGCTCCAAGTGAAATGACAAACTGTGCCCAGCCAATACCCACCTGCATGAAAGCATTGGAGACCGGAGCGTCAATACTGATTTTGTTGTAGGGAACCATGCCGGTAATTACTGCAGCAACGGCAATATAGAGAATGGTGCAGACCACAAGAGAGCCGATCAGGGCGATTGGAATATCCCGCTGGGGATTCTTCGCCTCCTCGGCATGCGTTGAAATAGAATCAAACCCGATATAGGCAAAGAATATCATGGCAGCTCCGGCAAGTACCCCGACGGGTGCGCCGCCTGTGCCTGGTTCACCGAGAACGGTATGGCCGAAAATACTGAGTCCCGAAAACCCGAACGGAGCAAACGGTATCCAGTTGGCAGGCTTCACATACATTGCTCCAAGCACAATCACCAGCAGAACGATAGCAACCTTGACAATCACCATTCCAGCATTAAAGTTAGCACTCTCCTTGATTCCCTTGACAAGCACAACCGTAACCGCAAAGGTGATGAACACCGCCGGAAGATCAACCCATGCGCCAGTAGAGCTCAGCAGCCCATTGGAAGGGTCGAAATCCAAGGGAGCATTGGCAAAAAGCGCAGGAACCCCGAGCCCGAAAATGCCGATAAAATCCTGAAAATATTTCGACCATCCATGCGCAACTGTTGCAGAAGCGACGCCATACTCAAGAATCAAGTCCCAGCCGATTATCCAGGCCATCAACTCCCCAAGCGTGGCATAAGCATAGGTGTAGGCTGAACCCGCAACCGGTACCATGGAAGCAAACTCTGCATAGCAGAGAGCCGCAAAAATACAGGCCATACCGGCAACAGCAAAAGAGAGTGTCACTGCCGGGCCAGCTTTGTCGTGCGCAGCAACACCGATAAGCACAAAAATCCCGGTGCCAATGATAGCTCCAACACCAAGGCTTGTCAGGGCAACCGGCCCGAGAATCCTGTTCAACCGATGTTCACTGTTCACCTCTGCCAGCAGCAGCGAAAGCGGTTTCCTCCTGAAGCTTTTATGCATACTACGAGTTTCTGCGGTTCATGACGGAAAGAAAATAGACCAACTGCATAATCGCCTGGGCTGCCGCCGCAACATAGGTGAGCGCCGCCGCGTCAAGAACCGCATTGACCCCTTTCATCTCCGCGCTTGAAACAATTCCCTGCGACACCAGCAGCTCCTTTGCCCGACGGCTTGCATCAAACTCCACCGGAAGTGTGACCAGGGCAAAAAGCGCCGTACCGCCAAAAAGGATGATTCCCGCCCAGGCAAGCGTCGTGCCGATTGTTCCTGCCAGAAACATGCCTGCCATAAAGAGAATCGGGCCGATATTGCTGCCGACAGTGACTGCGGGCACCATAAAGGAGCGTAACTGCAGCGGGGCATAGCCGCTCTTGTCCTGAAGGGCGTGACCCGCTTCGTGAGCGGCAACACCAACAGAGGCAATACTGGGCAGACGGTACACCTCATCACTCAAACGCAACACCTTCTGTCTTGGGTCATAGTGGTCAGAAAGCATCCCCTGTGCAGTCTCAATCGTCACATTTTCGAGCCCGCCGCGCTGAAGAATACGCCTGGCAGCCTCAGCGCCGCTCACCCCGCTCTGGGTACGCACCTGCGAATATTTGTTAAATGCCGACTTTACCTTGAACTGAGCCCATAACCCCAGCAGCATTGGGGGCATGGCAAACACAAAATACATTGGATCTAAAAACATGGCGGTAGAAATAAGTATCGTTTATCGATAAAGTGAATACAGTTTCACAATGGTTTAACATGAGCTAACCCAACAATATGAAAAGCAGATAAGTTCCAAAAGGGAAGTCATCTTCGAGGCATATAGCGAAGGGGAATTTAGAAAAAAAACGGGAAATAGTTATCTCTTCAGGTTGGTTGAACCAATAAGAGTGTCATGTGCCATCAATTGACGCATGACACTCATTATTCTTTTTATCCGATTTTCAATTGGCGATTAGTTGCCTCGGTTTCCAATTGTGGAATCTGAGTGTATTTTCCTTTTTTCAGGTCATCGCGAACTTTGGTCAGTATTGCTGAACGAGAGAGGGCATTCTTGCAGGCATTCATTTCCTTGCAGAAATAGTAGGTGAATGCACCATGCCAACCGCCGTCAATGTGAGCATCCGCACTCGTCTGATCAGCACGGCAGGCAGCCCACAGAATGTTATGGACGATGCCTTTTTCAAGCAATCCGTGACGAAGTCCACGTGATCGCTTGTTTTCTACTTGTTCGAATGCCTCAAGAGAGGGAGGCGGCAGGTAACGAGGCGTGCGGTCGAGCAGCATGTCAATTCCCTTCAAACCAGTACCACTGTGACAGGTATCCAGATAGACTTCCAAGAGCACATTGGATGGCAACTGAACGAAAAGGTCTCGCAGTTCGTCATCGAGAATGACGTGGTTCGGATCCCACTGAGTGCCAGTCTGGGCAAGGTCATGAGGACAGAACGCTTCGTCGGCACGGTCTGGTTCGTCACCGCTCAGATCAGGAACCTGCGTGCCATGGCTTGACATGCTGAACACCAGGTAGGTGTATTTTCCTGCTTTGGCGCCGTCGACCATAGCCTTGAGGTTGTTGATGATGTTTGCTTTTGTGGCTTGAGCATCGGTCAGCACAGTGATGTCGCCAGCTTGAAAACCAAGCAGATCCCGCAGCAATTTCGACATGTCGTTGGCATCGTTTACACAACCCTGCAACGTAGCACTGGGATAGTTTTTGAACTTGTTGATTCCGACACACAAAGCTTTTTTGTTGGTAGCCATTGTTACACTCCTTTTTTTAGTGGACAGGCAAGAAATTGAAAGAATTGGTCATGCTTACTCATTATTAAAAATAACACACTACGAAGTTACATAAATTACAATATAAACAAGAAAAGAGGAGGTGACTCCAAAAGAAGTGGCGAGAGATTGCCGTTGAGGTGATCAATCAGTGGAATATTGTTCATGGTGAAGCTCATCAATTGAATCTTGATGCGGTGTTGTGGGAGTCGCATGCTGCCCCTGAATGTGGTGAACGGGTGCAGAGTATTTTGAATGAACAACTTGCTGTTGATCACTGTGATTGTGCCATTGGCATTTTCTGGACACGCATTGGCACTGATACCGGTGTTGCACCCGGTGGAGCGGTCGAGGAGATAAGGCGTATGTTGACTCATGGAAACCGGGTCATTCTCAACTTCTCAAAAGCGCCGGGCAGCTACAATCCATCCGATCCCGAAGCATTTGATAAATTGCTCCGACGTGTGCCAGAATTTGGCGGGAACCAACGACAACAGAAACGGACGCAGCAGGAGAGCCGCCGATCTTTTTTAAAACTTCGACCTCGCACCATGCAGGCATTCAAAATCCACAAGGCGATTGTTGACGATTACAAAAACTATCTCAACAGCTTCACCAATATCAGGGATAGTCGAATTCATAAAAAGGTGCAGGAAGTGTTTGAAAAGGGGACGTTTTTGGCTGAACCGCTTTTGCAGTTCAACCCCTCGTTTGAGCTGGGCGAATCACTTCAGGAGCTTGAAGGGCAGGGACTTGTCCACGGAGATCTGAAAAAGATTTTTGGCTCCTGGAGCCTCTATTTTCATCAGGTCACCTCTATCTCAAAAAAATATAAAACCCTTACCTATATTAATAATTGCATTTCCGGTTATTGTCACGGTCAGCTCGCGCTGCGGGAGTGAACAGCTTTTTGATTCACGAATCTGTATAGGCACAAACAACCTTATGAACCTCAACGAAGCCGATACCCGGGCCAAGCTCATCGACCCTGCTATTCACAAACGAGGCTGGTCCGAAGAGTTCATCAAGCGCGAAGAGACCGCCGGAGCCGTTGAGATCATTAACGGCAAGGCCCGCCGCCGCTCACGAGGAAAGATTGACTATGTTCTTCGTCTGAAAGTCAACGCTCACACCCAGCCAGTAGCCCTTGCTCTTCTCGAAGCAAAAAAAGAGAGCCTTCCCCCCCTATCCTAAATTCCCGGAAAATTATAACGATGCCGGTTCAAGGATGTGAATATCGAGAGCCTTGAGAATCTGACGCTGAGGCTTGGTCAGTTCGGTCAGGATGTGACCATACTTTCCCGAGTAGTTCACCTTGGTGAGCGTCTCCATCTCCCTGAGGAGTTCCCGCACCGAATAGTGCTCAATCAATCCGGAATCCCTCATTTGCTTGCGAAGTGCACTAATGAGGATCAAGGCGATAAACTGGACGAAGAGCCGTCCGTCGACCGTCGATGAGGTGTGCATTCGTAACCGTTTCATGTCAAGGCTGTTCTTCAGGTCGTCG
>CAILRB010000037.1 GCA_903836465.1 uncultured Chlorobiaceae bacterium | reverse complement strand
TAAGTAACTCTTTATCACTCAACTTGAGAAGATCTTCAGGTGCACGTTCTGCTTTTGCCTGACTGCGAAGAGTATCCACTGCTGTCGGGGAAAGCAATTCTGAAGAGACCGGCGCAACCGGTACAGCACTAAAATCGGTCTCGCCAGTTTCAACGGATATCTTGCGCCGCAAGGTGCCTGTCAATGGCTGGCAATCCTTCCCGATACGAATGGAACCAGTTCCCGATGTATCTGTGTATGGTGGCAACCCAGGATAGATCTGCATGATAAGCAATCGTCCAGTGCCCTCCGGTATACGCATCTCTTCATATACTGGCATAATTTTAGGATCGGTTTGGTCATAAACCGCCTTTTTGAGCAGATTGACATCTACCTCAAGCGGTACACCCTGAAGAGCTGTTGCCCGCCCCAACGATTTGTCAGCCACACCAAAAACAACAGTACCACCACCACCGTTCGCCATGCAAACTGCTGTACGAACCAGCATCTTGACTGATTTGTCCATGCTCTTTGTGTCCCACTGCTTGAAATCCAGATCCTGGTCTTCGAGTTCGTCGGCAATGCGACGGTCCAATTCATTCAGCAGTTCAGTGATTTCCTGTAACGTTCTCATACAATGATTGATACAGCCTTGTTGCGTCAAGTTAAGTTTGCTCTGCTTCCCATGAAGGAATTGAGCGGAGATATTGTGGCTACATAATTGGCCCATTTAGTGACATGGGCCAATTTATGGGCCAAGCGTCAGCTTTTGTTGAGTTCTTTGATCACTTCATCAAGAGGTACTGATGGTTGATCCTGTCCTGCAAACTTTGCTTCCCAAAGATCAATCAGATCCATACAATCTTCCATAAACTCCTCTATTGCTTGATATTCTTCATACATACTGTGCTTCCTTATCAATACGAGCCTTCAGAAACGGGTTCATTCTTTTCCAATACCTGATCAGATCAACTTTGCTGCCCAGCAGTTGCTCCAGCTCTTCCTTGAGCTGCACCCTGAGCAAAATATTCGGTTCCATTTCAACAACAATATCAATATCGCTGTCATCCCTGGCAGAATTTCTGGCGACGGAGCCGAAGATGCCCACTTTCTTCACGCCATAACGCTCCTCAAGCTCTGCTTTATGGCTGCTCAGCATGTGGAGTGCTTGATCTCGCTTCATGGTTTGGTTTGAAATTTTGAAATCAGAGCCCATACGCAATTTTTATATCATAATGTGAGCGCAACCTGCCCTCATCAACATCTTTCAGGCCACGAGCTATCCCGGATTTTTGCTCTTCAGTCAAGTCATGCCACCAATCATTTTGTGTTTCATTTGAATCTCTTTGCTCGTTGAGATAATCCAGGGTTTCACCGTCCTCAAGGTTAACTACCATTGAATCAATTCCAGTTTGATTGCTTCGTACCCCATCGTTGTTCGTATTGCCATATTTTTCAAGGTGCTGTTGGGTGACCGGGTTGTATTGTTGGTGGAGCGGCTTTGGATCTCTATCCGAATGATTATGACAACTCCCCTGCTAACACAAGAATCCGACGCTTCACAACATCAGAAACCCACATTCCTGCATCAGTCAAACGATCGACATACGGCTCAACCCTATTGACAAGTCCTTGCGCTTTCATTTCCAGTAGAACTTTAAGGGTACCCCAAACCTGTAAACCGGCAGCATGAGCTGTTCGACGGGCAAGCATATCATCAAGCAAAACAATACAATGCGAATTTTCTAAAGCAAGCGACATAGCCGCCAATTCTCCCGGACCAAGGTCTAATGAGAGCCATTCAGAGGGCTGTGCTTTTGGGTTTATGATCCTGATCCATGAAAAATCTGACAGGTTTGGAACATCATATCCACTCTTGTCGCCAACCATTAATTCAACCTTCACCGCTTCGGGAGTCCATATTTCTCCGAAAATTTCAGGAAGTCGATCAATCAATCCTATACGGTAAAGATAGAGTAAGGGAGAGGTATTGCTAATGGTTTGAAGCATGGTCGCGCTCTAAATCATCTAATTCGGAAGCCAGGGGAAAAACATTATAGCGACTGAGACTGAGTAAAAATTCAACGCGGCTCATCCCGGCAAGCTCTGAAGCACGACCAGATGACAACCGCCCCATCTCAAATAGCTTAACTGCCGCAAGAACCATCAGTTCCCGCCCGAAAGCAAGTACATCAGTCTTTTCTGCAAGCAGTATCTTTTCGGGGATATCAAGCGTAATGTGTTGAGCAGCCATGGTTCTCCTTTTCTTTTCTTCAATGCGATTCAAGCCTTGCCTGGTACATGCAAGCATTGTTGTAACAACACACGAAACATATCAAAAATTCGCTGTGCATCAAAGTAACCCAGCCTCATCATGTAGATCAGAGTACCGTGAAAGGAATTGCATGACTGCGATATCAATCAAACCGGATAATTTCTTTTTGCCGCCTCCTGTAAACCCATCCAAAAGAGAAAACGACATGGTACACCCCAACGTCATGCGCAACAGCGGCATAGACCCCGAAGAGTGGTCAGGCTATCCTTCGGCGTGGGTGTTGATCGCACGGTGTTGCTGAGGTACAAGATTGATGCAGGCTGCTGTTTGAGAATGATTTGTGGATGTTGAGGCAGTTTGGGGCGTAGTGGAAGTAACTAACTTCACTGTAGTCAGCCGCGCAATCTTGCCCTGATCCAGTCAGAATTTCTTCGGCAATCGAGCACAGCAATCACTAAAATCTCGTTTTCGGCGATTTCGTAATAAACGGCAAAAGGAAAGCGTCTGGCAAGAAGACGATAATGCCCAAAGACTTTACGATGTATACCTGCAAAAAAAATAAAAGCGAATCAATATCCGAATAGAGAGAATCAAGAAAGTAGATTCCCAAACCCTGAGATTGTCTTTCATAGAAATGGTAGCCATCTTCAAGATCTCTCTCGGCAGAATCAAAAATCCTCAACTGCATGACAGATTCCTTTTTATGCGCTCTTTGGCTTCTGCCCAGGCGGAGTGTTGCACCTTTCCGGCAGAAAAGGCTTCTCTCCGTTCGTTTAGAATGTTCTCATGCCATGCCGGAGATTCAAATGCCGTCTCATCCCTTGAAAGATCATCCCAGATTGTCTCCAGCAAATCCAGTTTTTCAGCATAAGTAAACTGTGACAAGGGTAATTCAATTTTTGCCATGATGTTTGTTCTCCTTCAGGATAATAAACGTAAGTGCGAAACAGTTTGCCTCTCCCCGCTCTTGTACGAATAGATGTAAAACACCTTGCCACCAAATTTCTCAGTAAATTGCCGATGCGTTTTCTCCTCTATCGATTTCTCCTTGAAAATCTCAGGAAGCTGTACCGTTCCTCCGCCAAACGTAATCGGCTTGATCTGAAGCCCGACAAATTTCTCCCCAACTTTGATAAAAAAGTCAACATTGAACAACCGATCCCACTCATCAGGTGCCGGTTCAATAGTTCCGCCAAGAAGCCGCTCCAACTGACCGTAAACCGTTTTGATTTCAGTCATATAGCCGTCAAAAGTACGGTCAATAACAAGCTGAATCATGTATGCAATACAATCCTCTTCCGTGACCGACGCTACTTCAGCCTCAATAACCTCTGTTATTTTGACATAGAGCTTCCTCCCCAACTCCGTGATATGCTCTTCAGGCTTGACGTTCGAGAAGTAATACTCGCGCCACTCATCAACGGTTTTTGGAGCACACTTCCTGATAGACTCGGAGGTTTGGCCGACATTTCTCTTGAAATTAAGCTGAAAGCGGTTCATCACGCTGTTCAGAATCCACTCTTTAGCCATTGACTTTTTCCAATAAGGTTAGAAACTTCACCTTCTGCTTGTACTCATAGCTCCCGTCAATCCCAACCAGCCCGCTTTTGATCAGATGCGCATTGACAAAGGTCTTGTTCTCCAGATAGAGGTAGCAGAGCAGGAGGTTTTCTTCGTCATGTTTAAGCTTGTCATATTTCAGGAAGATACGCTTTCCCTTGATTTGTTCGGTCAGATAGCCGACCGCTTTGTCGTGCGTGAAGGGTTCGCTCTTGATGCCGATCAATTTTACCGTCAACCCGTTGGATAACCTCACTTTTTCGGGGCTGAGTATCTCCTTGACGGTGAAAAACTCTTCGCGCTCTGCATCGCTCTCCTTCTCAATCCTGGAGCCAAAGGTGAGTTTTCGGGGATAGGGAAAGCTCCCCATGATCGAGGCGCCGCCGGTGGTGTTGGTTGTGGTGACCTTCTGCCAGATCACCGCGCCCATGTAGTCGAACCCGATGGTCTCGCAGAATTTGATGATCTCCGTCCGGATGGGAATGACCTTGTACCTGCCGTAGTAGACCGAG
>CAILRB010000036.1 GCA_903836465.1 uncultured Chlorobiaceae bacterium | reverse complement strand
GCTGCATCCCGGCTGCCGTCTCTGCATCAACATCGGCGACCAGTTTGCCCGCTCGGTCTACTACGGCAGGTACAAGGTCATTCCCATCCGGACGGAGATCATCAAATTCTGCGAGACCATCGGGTTCGACTACATGGGCGCAGTGATCTGGCAGAAGGTCACTACAACCAACACCACCGGCGGCGCCTCGATTATGGGGAGTTTTCCCTATCCCCGGAATGGCATTCTCAAGCTTGACTACGAGTTCATTCTCATCTTCAAAAAACAGGGCGACGCACCAAAGCCTACCAAAGAGCAGAAAGAGATCTCAGCCATGACCACCGAAGAGTGGAACACCTACTTCTCGGGCCACTGGAACTTTGCCGGGGCAAAACAGGAGGGGCACCTTGCCATGTTCCCCGAAGAGCTTCCGCACCGGCTCATTAAAATGTTCGCCTTCCGTGGCGATACCGTGCTCGATCCCTTCATGGGCAGCGGGACAACCTCACTTGCCGCAAAAAATCTCGAACGAAACTCGGTCGGGTACGAAATCAATCCGGAGTTTATCGAGATTGCCAAACAGAAGCTCAACACCCGGCAGCCTGATTTTATGGGCACGGAATACGAGTTTCTGCACGACACGGTCATGGGCGATGTTGCCGCAGCCATTGAGCAGTTGCCCTATCAGTTCAAAGATCCGCACAAGCTCGACAAAAAAACAGATCCCCGAAAATTCACCTTTGGCTCCAGGATTGAGAAGGAGAGCGAGGCAGGGCGCGAAGAGTTCTTCACGGTCAAGGACATACTCAGCCCGGAAAAAGTGCGGTTATCCAACGGGTTGACGGTAAAACTGATCGGCATCAAGAGCGAACCCTTCACGCACGACAAAGCGGTTGGCTATCTGACCGAAAAAATCAAGGGAAAGCGTATCTTCCTGAAGTATGACAAGCTGAAACATGACGAAGAAAACCCCCTGCTCTGCTACTATAGTGGACCCCGGTTTTTAGACATTGGTTTAAGTTGTTAACTTGCCTCAAAAGGATCAGATCCCTATGACAAAAAAAACGAAAAATTTTCAGCAGTGATTTTATTCAAATAATTATTTTGCGCGAGATTGATTCCGTTTAACTTCTAATCTTTAAAAGAGATGTTTAAAGAAGATCCCAGTAATGAGATGCAAACACACAGGCTTGCCGCTGAAAAGGGATCGGCAGAGGCTCAGTTTCATCTTGGGGAGTGTTACTTAACTGGTCAAGGTGTTGCACAAGACTATGCTGAAGCTGTGAAATGGTTTAAGCTTGCGGCTGAGCAAAGATTTGCAGAGGCTCAGTTTCATCTTGGGGAGTGTTACTTAACTGGTCAAGGTGTTGCACAAGACTATGCTGAAGCTGTGAAATGGTTTAAGCTTGCGGCTGAGCAAAGATTTGCAAAGGCTCAGTGTAATCTCGGGAACGCATGTAGGACGGGGCAGGGTGTCGCACAAGACATCACAGAAGCATTTCACTGGACTCAGCTTGCGGCTAATCAAGGATTGGTAGGGGCTCAGAATAATCTCGGCGTGATGTATGAATATGGTGAAGGTGTCGCACAAAACATCATTGAAGCATTTCGCTGGACTCAGCTTGCGGCTGAGAAAGGATATGCAAAGGCTCAGTATCGTCTTGGTTCGATGTACACTAATGGTAAAGGCGTACCACGAAACAAAGCCGAAGCCGCGACATGGTTTCAGCTTGCGGCTGAGCAGGATATTCATGGTGCTCAAAGTGCCTTAGATTCTTTGCACATAACAGGATATCAGGAATCACTCTAATCGTTCGAACTCTTAATTTAACAATGGAGCTTATCATGGATGAACAATCAAGGCGTAAATTTCTCAAGTATGGATTAGCCTCTCTTGGTGCTTTTATAGCTTCAGCTGCAGTGCTGACTGTCGATAAAGCTACTGGTTTTAAAATTGGCGATCATAAATATGGTCTCGGGTTATCAGAGGCTAATGCTACATGTGGTATTGGTGCAGGATGCGCTGGTGGTGGAGGACAGTGCGGTATTGGTGCAGGATGCGCTGGTGGCGGAGGACAGTGCGGTATTGGTGCGGGATGTGCAGGTGGTGGAGGACAGTGCGGTATTGGTGCGGGATGTGCAGGGAGCTAATAGCAAATCAATGCATTGCGATAATAAAACTATTCACGGAGTTTTGCTACTCCGTGAATAGTATGATATGCAATTATAAATGATTAATGAATTGAGACCAAAGTTGCCTGAAGAGACATTTGTCAAAGATGCAGGTGAAAAATATTTGTTTCTTATTCCATCAAAGCCTGATTGGGTAGTTACCAACCGTAATGGAGCGATTGCCTTATCTCTTTGTAACGGGGAAAGAAGCATAGCACAAATAAAGGAGTTGCTATCACCGATACACCCTGACCCATTATCAGCGACCACCTTTCTTGAAAAACTTGATAAGGAGGGCTTTTTTCAGCCATCGAATGAAAAGCAGTTAAAAAAATCCGACCAACAGCCCAATCTTAACTCAGTTCACCTTAACATCAGTTCCGACTGCAATCTTAATTGCTCGTATTGTTATGCGGATGAGCGAGAGGCAATAGGGCCCCCGCTTTCATTGGCAGAGTACCGTGTTATAATCGATGAGCTGGCGTCAATGAACAAAACGATGACTGTGGCTATCACTGGTGGTGAGCCTTTAATGAATGCCAACGCTTGTGATATTTCACTGTATTGTAAATCAAAAGGATTCTATACCTACCTGCTTACCAATGCTACGCTGATCAATGAATCTAACGCTAAGCAAATCAGCTCATCTTTTGACGAAATCAGAATTTCAGTTGATGGCTATAAGTCAGCTACTCATGATTTTTATCGTGGAGCCGGTTCACATAAAAAAACCGTAAGGGCTATAAATTTGCTTGAAATAGCAGGCGCGAATATTCGGATAGCCATGACAGTGACAAAGCAAAATATTGGAGAGATAGAGTTAATGGCAAAATCTTATGGGAGCAGATTAACCTTCCAACCACTTTTCATGGCTGGTTCTGCCCGAAATAATTCTGAAATGGCAATAACCGGTGAAGAATATTTCCATGCACTAAACAATGCGAAAGGTGTTGCCCCAATGGGAGACCTTGGCCGCTCATTAGAACGTCTTAGAGGAAGAGGAGCAACTTCATGCGCTATTGCTAATGGAGAAATCAGTATTAGTCATAATGGTGATGTCTATCCATGCCACATGCTTCATGTCCCTGAGTTTTATGCAGGGAATATTCGAGAGTCAAATATTTCAAATATTTACTCGCAATCCGCAGTATTAAAAAAGATTCGTCAACAAAGCATTTACACAAGAGAAAACTGTACTATCTGCCCAATAAGACTTTTATGTGGCGGAGGTTGCAGAGCGAGAACATATTATTTGACGGGAGATTTAAATGGAGTTGACGATTTTTGTGAATATGAGCTATTAGCATTTATAGAAGGCCTCATGCAATCTGCTGTTTTAAATGATGTAGATAAAAATAGCAATACTTATTGCTGCAAATGCTAATTTTGCATCATTGTTAGGACGTGAGCCCGATTAGCGACACCACTTGGTTGTGGAAAAATTGATTTTTGCGGTTATCCCATTTTTCCAAGCAATATCAGCGAACACAAGCCCCCTTCTTTTCTCATGTTTTGTTGTATAATCACCAGTATCTAAAGTTCTCTTTCTCCTCGCCAAGATTTGTTGTATAAGATAATCGCTTATAGTCGTATTCGAGATATTTGCGCCAATTGTTTCAGGTGATAAGCCGTCAAAAGTCTCGATAGTCCAGTTTTATTGGTCAACCGTTCACTCAAAACTCTCTACGCCCCAAACTGCCGCAACATCCGCAAATCATTCTCAAACAGCAACCTGATATCATCAATCTTGTACCTCAGCAGCACCGTCCGGTCAACGCCCATACCAAAGGCGTAGCCTGACCACTCTTCGGGGTCTATGCCGCAGTTGCGCATGACATTGGGGTGTACCATGCCGCAGCCCATGATTTCGAGCCAGCCTGATTTTTTGCAGACTTTACATCCCTTGCCGCCGCAGAGGTAGCAGGTGACGTCGACCTCGGCTGATGGTTCGGTGAAGGGGAAAAAGCTTGGGCGGAACCGGAGTTTGACGTCGGTGCCGAACATCTGTTTGGCGAAGGAGTAGATGGTGGCTTTGAGGTCGGCGAAGGAGACCTTCTTGTCGATGTAGAGCCCTTCGAGCTGGTGGAAGACGCAGTAGCTTCGGGAGCTGATGGCTTCGTTGCGGTAGACCTTTCCTGGGCAGATCACCCGTATGGGCGGTTTCTGGTCGAGCATGACTCTCACCTGCACCGGGGAGGTGTGGGTTCTGAGGAGCACGTCGGAGCCGGGGTTGCCGCTGGTGACGAAAAAGGTGTCCTGCATGTCGCGAGCCGGGTGGTCAGGCGGAAAGTTCAGCATGTCGAAGTTGTAGCTGTCGAGCTCCAGTTCGGGGCCGGTAGCTATGCCGAATCCCATGGCTGAAAAGATCTGCTTCATCTCGCCAAGCACCTTCTGTACCGGATGTTCACTGCCGGTGAAATAGCGCCGTCCGGGGAGGGTGAGGTCAATGCCTTTGTTGCTGCTGCTGCTGCTTTCGGTTGATGCAAGCCTCTCCTCGGCTTCGGTGAGCTTTGCATCAGCCGTCTGCTTGAGCTGGTTCAGCAACTGACCGATTCGCGGTTTGTCAGCAGGGTCAACCGACTTGAGCTGGCCGAAAAGAGCTGCAATGAGCCCTTTCCGAACTGTGTATTTGAGGCGAAAGGCTTCAAGGTCAGCCTGCGCTTGTATTTCAAACTCAACAATCTCCTGCTGTAACCTGCGAATGCTCTCTTCCATTATGGTACCAGTGTAAATCTTATTCGATAACCGATTTGACAATTTGAGAGAAGGCAGCCGGATCCTTGACGGCAATCTCGGCGAGCGCCTTGCGG